>JAPOQB010000229.1 GCA_026710965.1 Deltaproteobacteria bacterium
CTGCCGATGGATCCCGTCCGCGGTCAGGCCGTACTTCTCGCGAAGCAGATCCTGGGGACCCTGCTCGATGTACCAGTCGGGCAACCCCAGACACTTCGTCCTGACCCCGACAATACCTTGACTGGACAATAGCTCAAGAACAGCCGAGCCGAAGCCGCCCATGGCGGTGGATTCCTCCACGGTGAGCAGGCACTTCACCTCCCTCGCCACGGCTGCGATCAGGTCCCCGTCAAGCGGCTTGACGAACCGCGCGTTGATCACCGCGGCGGAGATCCCCTCCTGAGCCAGCCGTTCGGCCGCCTCCACGGCCTGATGCACGGTCACGCCGATGGCCACCAGCGCGATGTCCGTCCCCTCCCGCAGCAGTTCGCCCTTGCCCAGGGGCAGCGCTTGCGGCATCGGGTCCATGTCCACCCCGAGGCTCGATCCCCGGGGATAGCGCACCGCCGCCGGCCTGTCGCAGCCGATACAGGTCTTGACCATGTGCTGCAGCTCGTTCTCGTCCTTGGGGGCCATCACCACCATGTTCGGCACATGCCTGAGGTAGGCCAGATCGAAGGCGCCGTGGTGAGTGGTGCCGTCCTCGGCCACCAGTCCGCCGCGGTCGATGCAGAACGTCACCGGGAGGTTCTGCGTGGCCACGTCGTGGACCACTTGGTCGTAGGCCCGTTGCAGGAAGGTCGAGTAGATGGGGATCACCGGCCGCATGCCCTGGGCGGCTAGGCCCGCGGCAAAGGTCACGGCGTGCTGCTCGGCGATGCCGACGTCATAGAGCCGGTCGGGAAAGAGCTTTTCGAACGCGCCCAATCCCGTCCCTTCGGACATGGCGGCGGTAACCGCCACAATGCGCGGGTCTTCCTTGGCGAGTTGAATGAGCGTGTTGACGGCAAAACTGCTGTACGAAGGCCTCGCGGACTTCTTCCTGGGCCTGCCGGTTTCGCGGTCGAAGGGCGAACTGGCGTGAAACCACACCGGGTCGTCCATGGCCGGCGCGTAACCCAGTCCCTTCTTCGTCACCACGTGCAGGAGGGTGGGACCCTCCAGCTTGAGCACGTTCTCCAGGGTGGGCAACAGATGCTCGAACTGATGGCCGTCGATGGGTCCCACGTACCGGAACCCCAGCTCCTCGAACAGGAGCCCGGGCAGCAGCAGCCCCTTGACCAGCTCCTGGGCGCGGCCGGCGAGTCTTTGCACCTGTTCGCCGATGTGGGGCATCTTTCCCAGCACCCGTTTGGTCTCCTCGGTGATGCGATCGAAGAACTCGCCGGTGATGGTCCGGTTCAGGTAGGCGGAGATCGCCCCCACGTTCTTCGAGATGGACATCTGGTTGTCGTTGAGGATCACCAGGAGGTCTCGGTTCAAGCCCCCCGCCTGCTGAAGACCCTCCATGGTCAGCCCCGAGGTCAGCGCGCCGTCGCCGACGACGCATACCACCTTGTGCTTCTGTTGCCGCTGCTCGCGGGCCTCCGCGAATCCCACCGCGGCGGAGACGCCGGTGCCGGCGTGGCCGGCGTTGAACGTGTCGTACTCGCTCTCCTCGCGCTTGCAGAACCCGCTCAACCCGTCGAACTGCCGGATGGTGTGGAACTGCTCCCGACGTCCGGTCAACAGTTTGTGGGCGTAGGCCTGGTTGCCCGTGTCCCAGACGATGAGGTCCCGGGGCGTGTCCAACAGGTAGTGAAGGGCGACGGTCAGCTCGATCACGCCGAGATTGGAAGCGAGATGCCCGCCGACGTTGGAAATGACCGAGATGATCTGCTCGCGGATTTCCTCGCAGATTTGCGGGAACTGCTCGGGAGAGAGATTCTTGAGATCCGCCGGCCGGCTGATCATATTCAGGATTGACATGATTCACGCTCCCATTGATAAGGAATACGCCTTCATGGGAAGCTGTCACCGCAAGCAAGCGCAAGTATTCACAGAGAAAAGGCATCCTGTCAATACAAGGCCGCAAGTCGATTTCCCCACCGACCCCTTCGAAAACCGCCGCCCGACCCGGTCTTGACCCCCGGTGCCGCGGGGCGCTATATAGATATCTCCTGTTCCTCGGGCTGGGCAAACCGCCGGCCCGTTTTTGTTCCCCGAACAGAACGTTTCATCAAAATCAAACTCAAGGAGTTGTCCCATGGGAGAAGATATCAGCGATGCCGTCGTAGAGAAGACCAAGTTCACCTATGACCACTGGATGGAGGCCCTCGGGATTCCGATCCACACGGGTTACTTCATTGGGGACCTGCGCACCTGCGAGCTCGAGTGGTGGGAGGATCGCAAGTGCAAGGCCGCCTTCATGCAGCTCATGGGTCAGGAAGGCGTCACCGGCGCCTGGATCCAGGAGATCGCCCCCGGGGAGTCGAGTCCGCCGGTGCGGTTCGCCCTCGATGAGGTGTGCTACGTGGTCGAGGGCCGCGGCACCACCACGGTGTGGCGCGACGACAACGGCACCAAGAAGACGTTCGAATGGCAGAACAACAGCATGTTCATCGTCCCCCGCAACTACCACTACACCATCAACAACATGCAGGGTGACAAGGTGGTCCGGCTGCTGCACTACAACTACCTGCCGCTGGCCATGTCCTCCGTGGGCGACCCGGATTTCTTCTTCGACAATCCCTTTTCCGGCCAGGACGTCATCGCTTCGGAGGAAGGCGAGTTCTACTCTGAGGCCAAGATGGTGACGGATTCGGGCAAGTGGAACGTGTGGAACCGGCGCGTCTACTGGTACGGCAACTTCTTCCCGGACATGAGGGCCTGGGACAAGCTGGACGAAAACAAGAAGCGCGGCGCCGGCGGCCACAGCGTGTTCATCGAATTCCCCAACTCGGAGCTTTCCTGCCACATGTCGGTGTTCGCGTCGCGTACCTACAAGAAGGCGCACCGCCACGGCCCGGGCCGGGTCATCGTCATTCCCGCGGGCGAGGGCTACTCGATCCTGTGGGAAGAGGGCAAGGAGAAGATCGTGGTGCCCTGGCACGAGGCCAGCGTCTTCGTGCCGCCCAACAAGTGGTTCCACCAGCACTTCAACGCCGGTACCACGCCCGCGCGGTACCTGGCGTTCCATCCGCCCATGCAGTTCCACGGCTACGCGGAAAAGGTTGAGGACCGGGCCAAGGACCAGATCGAGTATCCGGACGAGGATCCCTTTGTGCGGCAGAAGTTCGAGGAGGAGCTGGCGAAACGCGGCACCACGAGCCTCATGCACGAGGAAGCCTACACCAACCCCGACTACGAGTGGTCCAAGGGGATGGGGAAACAGTAGGTCCAGGGAAATCAGCAACAGCAAGAACAGCAAGCCATGCACGACGACGCAGACAATCCCGAACACTTTCACCCGGGCCCCGATGCCATCGTGGAGGACATCGAAGGGGTCGAGATGTTCTCGCTCACCAGCGTGGGCATCGACATCGGCTCCTCCAC
>JAPOQB010000608.1 GCA_026710965.1 Deltaproteobacteria bacterium
CCGGCTTCCGAGAGAACAGGGTCCCATTCCCCCGCGCCGTCCAATGAGGAGGACCGAATGACAAAGTTCGTGATCACCGTGCTGGCATTGTTTTGCCTGGCCCAGACTGCCCAGGCACAGACCGTGAGCATCGGCACCAACCCGCAGGGATCGCTGGCGTACGCCACCGGCGCCGGAGTCGCCAAGACCGCCATCGAGGCGGGCGGCGTCAACATGCGCGTGGTACCCCAGGGTGGACCGGTGGTGACTCTGCCGCTGGCCAACAACGGCGAGCTGGATTTCACCATCTCCAACGTCGCCGCCAGCTCCTTCGCCGTGCTGGGCAAGGAAATGTTCAAGGGCCGGAAGCAGGACAAGATCCGGCTCGTGGCCGTACTCTTCCCACTGTACGGCGGCTTCTACGTGCGCAACGACTCGGACATCAAGACCCTGAGCGACCTCAAGGGCAAACGGATTCCCAGCAAGTACACCAAGCAGAAGATCGTCGGCCTCAACTCGCTGTCGGTCCTCAACACCGTGGGACTGAGCTACAAGGATGTCGTGGGCGTGCCGGTACCCAATGGGGTGCGCGGCGTGCGCGACTTCATGGAGGGGAAGAACGACGCGGCCTATTTCTCCCTGACCTCGGGCATCACCCGGCAGGCCCACGCCGCGGTGGGCGGCATCCGGGTCCTGTCCATGGAGAACACGCCGGAGGCGCTGGCGGCGTTGCGGAGCGTCGTCCCGGCCGGCAGCATCGCGACCCTGCAACCGGCCAAGCTCTATCCCGGCATCATGAAACCCACCCACGTGTTCCAGGCCTCCTTCGTCGTCAACGCGAGCACGAACACGCCGGACGACGTGGTCTACAAGGTGGTGAAGGCGCTCCACGCCAACAAGCAGAAGCTGATCGGCTCCCACGGCATGTTCAAGCAGTTCAATCCCGCAAAGATGCACGTCGATCTGGGCGTCCCCTATCATCCGGGCGCCGCGCGCTTCTACAAGGAAAAGGGACTTTAGCGGGGCCGAAAACGACGTGCTGAACCCTCGCCATGACCGGCGGTGACGGAGACACCGTCCAGGCTCCCATCGCGTCCTGGACGGTGCGGATTGCCGGACGCCTGCTGGCCGGACTGCTGACGGCCGCGGCTCTGGCCGAGGCCGCCGATCTCTACCGGGCCGTCGGCATCGTGGTGTTCGCCGAGCAGCGCCTGCTGGCGTTGCTCGGCCTTGCCCTCGGAACCCTCTACATCCTCAAGGGGGCCAAGCCCGGTCCACGCCTCGACGTGCCGTGGTACGACGCGCTGGCGGCGACCGCCGGCGTGCTCGTGTGCTTCTACCTGAGCTGGCACTACGAACGGATCTTCGAGGAGCTCTACTCGCGTCCGCGCGATGCCCTGCTGGGCGGCGCGGTGATCCTGGCGCTGGTGGCGGAAGGGGTGCGCCGCTCCGCCGGCCCCGTGCTGTTCATCTTCCTGGCTTCGTTCTTCACCCTGGGCCTCGTGGGGCATTTCATCCCCGGTCAGTTCCAGGGGCGCGACGTGGACTTCGACCGGCTGGTCATCTACCTGAGCCTCGACTCCAACGCCCTGGTGGGAATACCTCTCACGGTGGCCACCACCATCGTCATCTCGTTCATCTACTTCGGCAACCTCCTCGACCTGTCCGGCGGCTCCAGGTTCTTCACCGACATCTCCACCGCGCTCATGGGCCGGTACCGCGGCGGCTCCGCCAAGATCGCGGTCACCGCCTCGTCTCTGTTCGGCTCCATCTCCGGCAGCGCCACCTCCAACGTCGTCTCCACCGGCGTCATCACGATCCCGCTGATGAAGAAAGGGGGATACCCCGCTCATACCGCGGGCGCCATCGAGGCCGTGGCCTCCACCGGCGGCCAGTTGATGCCGCCCATGATGGGCGCCGCCGCCTTCGTCATGGCCGAGTTCCTGCAGATCTCGTACCAGGAGGTGGTGCTGGCGGCACTGATCCCGGCGATCCTCTACTACGTGGCGCTGTTCATCCAGGCGGACCTGTTCGCCGCGAGAGAGGGCATCGCGCGCGTTGACGAAGACTCCATCCCGCCCCGCTGGCCGGTGTTCCGGGCCGGCTGGCCCTACGTGGTGCCGTTCGCGGTGGTGATCCTGTGCCTCTTCTACCTCAACCTGAGGCCCGAGACCTCGGCCCTGTGGGCCGCCGGGAGCCTCGTCCCCATCGGCCTGCTCATCGGCTATCAGGGCGAACGGATGCGCTGGTGGGTCATCTTCACGGTCCTGGCCAAGACCGGCGCCCTGTGCGTGCAGGTGTTGATGATCAGTTGCATGGCCGGCATCATCATCGGCGTCCTCAACATCACCGGCCTGGGCTTCGCGCTGACCCAGGCCATCATCCACCTTGCCGGCGGCCAGACCGCCATGATCCTGGTGCTGGCCGCGCTGATCTCCATCGTGCTCGGCATGGGCATGCCCACCCTCGGCGTCTACCTGCTGCTGGCGACCCTGGTGACCCCCTCCATGGTGGAAGTGGGCATCCCGCCCATGGCAGCGCACCTGTTCGCGCTCTATTTCGGCATGCTGTCCCTGATCACACCGCCGGTGGCGGTGGCGGCCTTCACCGCGGCCACGGTAGCCGAATCCGATTTCCTGCGCACGGGTTTCGCCGCGGTCCACTTCGGCTGGACCGCCTACGTGGTCCCGTTCCTGTTTGTGCTGGCGCCGGAGCTCCTGATGCAGGGTTCGGCAGTCACGATCCTGCACACCTCGGCCACCGCCGTCATCGGCGTATGGCTGGTGTCGGCGGGCTTCATGGGCTTTTTTGCGCGACCCCTGGGCGTGGGCCACCGGGTTCTCTTCATGGCCGCCGGGGCGCTGTTGTTCTTTCCGGCCGGAGGGGTGAGCTACGGCATCTGGACGGATGTGGCCGGCGCCTGTCTGGCCGGCGTCCTGGTTATCACGGGAGGATTTCGCAGGGAGCGGGGGTGATGGGCCGCCCGGGAATGGCGTCCTTCGAATCGGCGTCCTTCGACTTCGCTTCGCTACGCTCAGGACGAACGGTTTGTGAACTTCACCTCCGTTCGTCCTGAGCCCTTCG
>JAPOQB010000338.1 GCA_026710965.1 Deltaproteobacteria bacterium
CCCCCGGGCCCGGGGGGTGCCGGCGCGGGGGGGGGCGGGCGGCCCCGCGCCGGGGCCGAACCCGGGAGGGGCGCCGGCGGGCGGCGACGAGCCGCCGGACGAGGCGGGGGCCGCCGCCGTGCCCGAGGAGCGGGTGGAGGGGCCTGCCGCCGAAGAAGGGGCGCAGGCGGAGCCCGCGCTGGACTCTCCCCCCTGGTGGCGGGAGGGTGCGTGGCCCGTGGATGCCGCCGCGCAGGCGCTTGGCGCAGGCGACGATGAGGAAGAACTTCCCGGGCCTGCGGTCTCCATGCCGGCGGGGTACGGCGGGCTCGCGTCCGAGCCGGAACCCGGAGCGGCGGCGTCCGGCGGCGGCGATGCGCCGCCGGAGGAGGCGGGGGCCGCCGTCGTGCCGGAGAAGCCAGCGGGCGGTCCTGCCGTCGAAGAACGGGCGCCGGCGGAGCCGGCCATGGATTCTCCCTCGTGGCGGGAAGATTCGCCCGGGGATGCCGCTGGGCGAGCATCTGGCTCAGGCGACCATGGGGAAGAAGGCGAGGCGCCCGATCGGGTGCATCCGGCTTCGCCGGCCGGTTTGCCGCAGGCTCCGGAAGGACCAGCCGACGTTCCGCCCGCCGAACTGATTCGCTCCATCGTGGCCGAGGTCTGTCCCGACGAGCTGTTGCTGGTCGACACGACCGAGGGTCCGATGCCGGAGTGGGCTCATGCCGCCGTGACCGCAGCCCGGAACGATCTGGCCCGGCGTTCGGCGGAACGCCGGGCGGTGGATGCGGGCGAGTTTCTTCGGCTGGCCATCGTCGAGCACATCATGGGCCTTCACGAGGACGCCGACGGTCACCTGAAAGAGGCGCTGCCGCAGAGCGAGCGGTTCGGGCCTGTCCTGAACGCGCTGGCCGTCACGAATCTCGCGCTGGGGAAGATCGCTCCCGCCATCGTCTACTGCAAGGAGGCCCTCCGCGAGACTGACGGAGACGATGCCGTCCGCGCGGCGGCCTCCTCCAATCTGGGCGACCTTTACCGCCTTCAGGGAAATGCGTCCCAGGCGGCCGAAGCGTACGAGGCCGCCATCCAGTCCTTTGGATCTCAGGAGGAAGCTCACGGGCTGCCGCGGCTGCATTTTCACGCCGGGTGCCTCTACCGGCACCTGGGGGAAACGGACAAGGCGCGCGCGCACCTCTCCGAATCTGTCCGGCTGTACAAGGAATCGGGCGACGAGCCGGGGCACATCCGCGCCCTCGGAACGCTGGGCTTGGCGTTGAACGATTCAGGCCTGCACGACCTCGCCTTGAGGAGCTTGGAGGAAGGGGTGCGGATCTGTCTCAGGACCGGGGACAAGCCCGGGGCCGCGTTGGTGCAGGACGGGATGGGCCTCGTCTACATGTCCCAGGGCCAGTTGACGCGCTCTCTCGCGTATCTGGAAAGCGCCTTGTCGCTGCACCGCGAGTTGGGCGACCGCGAGGGTGAGGCCGCCACTCGCGACAACATAGGGAAGATCCATCATTCCCGGGGCGAACCCGCGACGCGCCCGCAGGAGTCCGTTGATCGGGAAAAGGCGCCCTCCAGGTTTCTGGAGGCAGAGGAAATTCTCAGGCGCGCCGGGTCGGCGGAGCTGCAGGAGAAACACGAAGCGGTTGATCCGAACGCCCGGGCCGGAAACGCGCGTCTCGGGTGATGACGGCAAAGAGCCGCGGAAGAAGTTTCTCCCGGTTTGACAGACCAAGAGGGCATCCCCAATGACTCATTCGCTCGGTGTTCGTTTCGGGTTGGCCGTGTTCCTCCTTGTGTGGATGCCGTTGCTGGCGGTGACGGGATGGGGGGCATACTGGCTGTGGCTGCGGACGGAGGGCCGCCCGTCGCCCGCCCTTGAGTCGCTGGCATTGCGCGGCGATGCATTGAAGCTCACCGAGGCGGCCTCGGGCCTGGCGGAAACCATCGACAGGTTCATGCTCGATCGTATCGTCGAGGTGCAGACCTGGGCGACGTCCCCGGTGGTGGTCGCGGCGGTGAGGAAGGCGCGCGCGGCTCATGCCAAGGAGGGGTTGGACAGCCTCGGGATACAGCAGATCGAGGGCAGGTTCCGGGTCAGGAAGAGCCTGGGAGTCGCCCCCGGGGCGCGCGCGTACCTGAGCGAACAGGTCAGGATGTCCCCCCATTTCGCCGAGGTCTTCTTCACCGACGCGTTGGGCTTCAACGTGGCGCTGACGAACCCGACTTCGGACTTCGTCCAGTCCGACGAGCAGTGGTGGCAACGGGCGTGGTCGACCGGACTCTCGGTGGGCGAGATCGAGTTCGACTCCTCGGCCAACGTGTGGGCGGTGGACCTCTCGGTGCGGATTCATGACAAGGGGACCGGGGTCCCGGTGGGCGTGATGAAGGCGGTTCTGTCGGTACGCTTCGTTCAGTTGTTCGCCGACCGCGTTTCGCGCCGTCTTTCCGCGCCCGGCCAGCTCTTGCATACTCAGCTGTTCGATTCGGCGCCCGACGGCCGTGGGCCTTCATCGCAGTTCATGGTGGTGACCCGCAACGGTTTGTTGATCGCCGAGACGCGCTCCGCGCACGCCCGCGGGCGGATCATGCAGCCGGAGATCAACCTGCTCACGGACGAGTCGCTTACGCACCTGAACGTGTCCTATGAGGGCGACCGGTCCGGAGCTTTCGTCGCCACGCGGAACGACCCTCAGAACAGTCCGGACGGCTCGCCGGGGCCGAGTTCCCTTGTCGCCTTCGCGCGTTCGGCGAGTACGGGCTTTTACGCGCCGGCGGTGGAGAACTTCGCCGGCTTCGACTGGATGATCATCGTGGAGGCGCCGAATCTGAGCGCTCACACCAGCTTGCCGGAACTCGTCGGGACGCAGTGGCAGGATCAGCAGGGTTGGGTACGCGATGTCGCGTGGGTCGGCGCCGCGCTGTGCGTGTCGCTCCTGTTGTCCTCGGTCATACTGTGCTGGCTGTTCGGCAGATGGGTGCTGGCGCCCGTGCGCGCGCTGACGAGTCGCGTGCAGCGAATGGAGCACGGCCACATCACCGGCAGGATCGAGGTGTCGTCGAAAGGCGAGTTGGCCGAGCTCGCGGATGCCCTCGAGCGCATCCGCGACATGATCGCCAGGATGGCGAACCGGCTGCGTCAGACGACGGGAGCCCAGACGCGGCCGACAACGCCCGAGGGCGAATCGACTCGCCGGACCGGACCCGGCGGCTCCTAGGGGGGCGGGTCTCAACCCCGCCCGCGTCGCGATGAGGGAACCCAGCAAATTGCCCACGAGCGGAACGGCGCCGGAGATCAAGGGCTTGTCCCGGATGGCGCGCCTGGCGGTGGCGGTTTCGGGACTCGCCCTGTCCCTCGGCGCCTGCGGCGGGTTGCAGGTGGAGGACCAACACGCCGGCAGGCTCGGGCCGGCGGAGCAGCAGCAGTTGGACAGCAGCCTGAGCGTGGCGTCGGCGTCGGCCGAGGCCGGCCAGACCGTGCCCGCGGAGCGCCTGTACACGGAACTCTCGCGCCATTACCCGAGCGCGCCGGAACCCAGGCTCGGACTGGCCTACCTGGCGTTGCAGGCGGGCGACTTCACTGGCGCCGGCAAGCACTTCGACGAGGCGGACGAGAGATCGACGGGGCCGGCGGCCAAGGCCGAGGCGTTGCTCGGCGCGGGCCGCGCGAGCCTTGGCGAAGGTGACGTTCCCGGGGCCGGGGCGCATTTCCTCGCCGCTGCCGGGCTTGCCAAGGGCACGCCGTCCGAAGCCTGGGTGGCCAACGGCCTCGGCGTGGTGGCGACGCTCGAGGGAGATCACGAACGGGCACGGAAGCACTTCGACGAGGCCGTCAAGTTGTCGTCGTCGCATCCGATGATCACCGCGAATCTGGTGCGCGCGCTTGCCCAGTCGGGCGAGGCGGACGAGGCGAGGCAGCTCTACGCCAGGTACGCGGCTTCCCATTGGCTGGAGAGCGACGCCGCGGACCTTTCGCACCTGCTCGCAAAAGCCGCGCGTGCGGGCGCGAAGGAGCCGGCTCGCGCCGCGGCGGCGTCGCCCTCGGGCGGACAGGTGCAGCTCTTTTCGGCGCGGTCGCGGGACGCGGCGCTGGCGGCGTGGAACAGTCTCGCGTTCGAGGAAAAGGAGCTGCTCGGCGGCCTGAGCCGCCGCGTGGTGAAGGCCCAAGTGCCGAAG
>JAPOQB010000281.1 GCA_026710965.1 Deltaproteobacteria bacterium
AGGCGAAGATCGAGCAGCTCCGGCAGGGCCGTGTTCCTTTCTACGAGCTGGGGCTGGAGGAGTTGATTCAACGGAACACCCGCGAGGGCAGGCTGTCGTTCTCCACCGATCTGGCCGAGGCAGTGGAGCGCGCGGAAGCCGTTTTCATCGCGGTGGGTACGCCCCAGGTGTCGGCCGGCGGCGCCGACCTGAGCCAGGTGTTCGCGGTGGCGGGGGACATCGCGCGGGCGATGAACGGCGGCAAGATCGTGGTCACCAAGAGCACCGTCCCCGTGGGCACGGCCGCGCGGGTCAAGGAGATCATCGAAGCCGGCACCGGACATCCGGTGGCGGTGGTGTCGAACCCCGAGTTCCTGAAGGAGGGGAGCGCGGTAGAGGATTTCATGAAGCCCGACCGGGTGGTGCTGGGCGGTGAGGATGCCGGCGCGCTGGAAAGTCTCAAGGGCCTTTACGACCCCTTCGTGCGGAGGGGAAATCCCATCATACTCACGGACTCCCGTAGCGCCGAGATGAGCAAGTACGCCGCCAACGCGATCCTGGCGACCAAGATCTCGTTCATCAACGAAACCGCGCGGCTGTGCGAGAAGGAAGGGGCGGACATCGAGCAGGTCCGGCGCATCATGGGCCTGGACCACCGCATCGGTCCTCACTTCATTTACCCCGGCATCGGATTCGGCGGGTCGTGCCTGCCCAAGGACATCCGCGCGATGATCGCCATGGGCGAGGACGAGCTGGAGATGCCGTTGCTCCGGGCCGTGGACCGGGTCAATGAAGACCAGAAGGGCCTGTTGCTGGAGAAGGTCCGGGGGCATTTCGGCGAGGCGCTGGCGGGGTGTACCCTGGCGGTTTGGGGCCTTTCGTTCAAGGCCCGCACCGACGACATGCGCGAGGCCCCGGCGATCCGGGTCGTCGACGGGCTGCTGCAGGCCGGCGCCCGCGTGCGCGCGTTCGATCCCGAGGCCATGCAAGAGGCGCGCAGGCGCTACTGCGACAGGCTCGAATACGGCGCCAACAACTATGAGGTCGCCGCGGGAGCCGACGCGGTGCTGATCCTGACGGAATGGAACGAGTTCCGCAGTCCGGATTTCGCACGCTTGAAGGAACTACTGCATCGGCCGGTGGTCTTTGACGGCCGCAATCTCTACGACCCCGCGGTGATGCGGCAACACGGTTTCATCTACTATTCGATAGGACGGGGCCGTGGATAGCAGCCGCATCCGAAACTTCTGCATCATCGCGCACATCGACCACGGCAAGTCCACGCTGGCGGATCGGTTGATGGAGTACACCGGCGCGCTGAGCGAGCGCGAGAAGACCGACCAGTTCCTGGACAAGATGGAGCTGGAACGCGAGCGCGGCATCACCATCAAGGCCAGTCCGGTGCGGCTCGAGTACCGGTCGGCCGCCGGCGAAGACTATATTCTGAACCTCATCGACACTCCGGGGCATGTGGATTTCACCTACGAGGTCTCCCGGAGCCTGGCCGCCTGCGAAGGGGCGATCCTGGTGGTGGACGCCGCCCAGGGGGTGGAGGCCCAGACCGTGGCCAACGTCTACCTGGCACTGGACCACGACCTCCAGGTGCTTCCGGTCATCAACAAGATCGATCTGCCGAGCGCGGACCCGGAGCGGGTCAAGCGCGAGATCGAGGACGTCATCGGGCTGGACGGCTCCCAGGCCATCCTGGCCAGCGCCAAGACCGGCATCGGCACCGAAGCCGTGCTGGAAGGTATCGTGGCCAACTTCCCGCCGCCCCGGGGGGAGCGGGAGGCGCGTTTGCGCGGGCTGATCTTCGATAGCTGGTTCGATCCCTATCACGGGGCGGTGATCCTGCTGCGCATCTTCGAAGGGAGCGTCCGCACCGGCGATGCCATCCGGCTCATGTCCACCGGCGGCGTGTTCGAGGTCAGCCGGCTGGGGGTCTTCGCTCCGGGTCCGGTGGAGGTGGATAGTCTCGGTCCGGGCGAGGTGGGCTTTCTCATGGCCGCCATCAAGAACATCCACGAGGCCCGCATCGGCGACACGGTCACCCTTCAAAGACGACCCACTCAAAATGCACTGGAGGGTTTTCGGCCCTTGAAACCCGTGGTGTTCAGCGGCATCTATCCGGCGGACTCGGGCCAGTACCAGGCGCTGCGGACGGCGCTGGAGAAGCTGAGCCTGAACGATTCGTCCTTCACCTACGAACCGGAGACCTCCCAGGCCCTGGGCTTCGGTTTCCGTTGCGGCTTCCTCGGGTTGCTGCATCTGGACATCGTGCGTGAACGGGTGGAGCGGGAGTTCGATCTGGCCTTGATCACCACCGCCCCCACCGTGGTCTATCAGGTGACCACTCACGCCGGAGAGGTGCTGGCCATCGACAACCCGGTGGCTTTCCCCAACGAGGCCGACATCGAGCAGATCGAGGAACCCTTCATTCGCGCCACGATTCATCTGCCCCAGGACTACGTGGGAGGCGTGCTCAAGCTGTGCGAGGAAAAGCGCGGAATCCAGCAGGAGCTGCGCTACGCGGGGCTCAACCGCGCCATGGTCACCTACGAGCTTCCGCTGAACGAGATCGTCTACGACTTCTACGACCGGCTGAAGTCCCTGAGCCGGGGTTACGCTTCCATGGACTACGAGATAGCGGGAATGCGGCCGTCGAAGCTGGTCAAGCTGGACGTCCGCATCAACGGCGACCTGGTGGACGCCATGTCGCTGATCGTTCACCGCGAGAAGGCCTACGTCCGCGGGCGGGACATGGTGCAACGCATGCGGGCGCTCATCCCCCGCCAAATGTTCGAGGTGGTGATCCAGGCGGCCATCGGCAGCCGCATCATTTCCCGGGAGTCGGTCAAGGCCCTGCGCAAGAACGTCACCGCGAAATGTTACGGCGGCGACATCACGCGCAAGCGCAAGCTCCTGGAACGGCAGAAGGAAGGCAAGAAGCGCATGAAGTCCGTCGGCCGGGTGGAGATACCCCAGGAGGCGTTTCTGGCGGCGCTGAAGGTATGATGTTCAAAGTTGCCGGGTGAAGTGTTAGGTTTCAACGTGTCCAGAGTTTCAAAATCCAGAAAATCGGTCTTTCGGGAGTATACGGAGGCGATCCTCATCGCGCTGGTGGCGGCACTGTTCCTGCGCGCCTTCGTGGTGCAAGCCTTCAAGATTCCCTCGGGCTCCATGATCCCGACCCTGGCCATCGGCGACCACATCCTGGTCAACAAGCTGTCCTACGGCGTAAGGCTTCCCGATGTGAACTGGATTCCCTTCGCCGGCTGCGTCGATCTGGCCAGGGGTTCCCATGTCGCGGAATGGGATATCCCGGACCGCGGCGACGTGATCGTGTTCGTGTATCCCAGGGACCGCTGCAAGGACTTCGTCAAACGGGTGGTGGGGGTGCCGGGTGACGAGGTGCTTATCCGCGACAAGAAAGTCTACATAAACGGAGAGCTCGTGGAGGACGTCCATGCCCATTTCGTGGACCAGGGAATCTCCCTGGGCGCCGACCACGTCCGCGACAATTTGGGTCCGGTGAAGGTGCCGGAAGACCACGTGTTCGTCATGGGCGACAACCGGGACCGCAGTTTCGACAGCCGTTTCTGGGGTTTCGTGCCCGTCGAGGACGTCCGCGGGCGCGCCTTCATCAAGTACTGGTCCTGGGATTCGGAGAACGGCCGGTTGCGCTGGCAGCGCATCGGCGGCCTCATTCGCTGACGACCGGGTACGCCGTTCCATCTCATGAAAGCTACACTGACACTGGCGGACGGAACCGCGTTCGCCGGCCGCTCCTTCGGCCGTGAAGGGGAGGCCGCCGGAGAGGTCGTCTTCAACACCAGCATGACGGGATACCAGGAGATCCTCACCGACCCTTCCTACGAGGGCCAGCTCGTCGCCATGACCTACCCCGAGATCGGCAACGTCGGCGTCAACCCCGAGGACGACGAATCGAACCGGCCGTACGTCAGGGGCTTCATCGTCAAGGAATACTGCCCCGTGCCCAGCAGTTGGCGCGCCACCCAGGCGCTGCACGTGTACATGCGGGAGCACGGCATCGTGGGCATCGAAGGGGTGGATACGCGCTCCCTGGTCACCCACATACGCGAGCGCGGCGCCCAGGAAGGCATCATCTCCACCGTCAGCCGGGACGCCGCGGAACTGGCCGCGAAAGCACAACAAATAGAAGGGGTTGTCGGCCGGGATCTGGTAAAGAACGTCACCTGCCGGGAGCCCTACCGCTGGGACCAGGGTGCCTGGCGGATGGGGAGCGGTTTCGGTGCCGGCCGGGAGCCGGAGTTTCACGTGGTGGCTTACGATTTCGGCATCAAGTTCAACATCCTGCGGGGCCTGGTGGAGGCCGGCTGCACGGTCACGGTGGTGCCCGCGTGGACGTCCGCCGCCGAGGCGCTGGCGCTGGAGCCGGACGGGATCTTCCTGTCCAACGGCCCGGGAGACCCCGCGGCCGTCCCTTACGCCGCGGATAACGTGCGGCAACTGGTGGGCCAGCGCCCCATTTTCGGCATCTGCCTGGGACACCAGATCCTGGGATTGGCCATGGGCGGACGCACCTTCAAGCTCAAGTTCG
>JAPOQB010000854.1 GCA_026710965.1 Deltaproteobacteria bacterium
CCGGGCAGGCGGTCGGCGATGTTCTCGGCGTTCACGCCGGTGACCAGGGTCTCGGGGAACAGGCGGCACAGCAATGCGCGGCGCGCGTCCGCGATCTCGTTCAGATGGAGGTTCCCGGCTCCGCTCCCGAGCGCGCATTCCGCCATCACCGCCAGCATGCCGGTGCCGGCGGACGGCTCCAGCACCATTTCGCCCGGCCGGATTGCGGCTGCCCGAAAGGCCACGTAGGCGAGCGGCAGGGGCGTGGAGAACTGCTGTAGGCGGATCTGCTCTTCGGAGCGCTTGGTGTGGGAGGGCTCCAGGGCGGCCACGGCCTCCAGCATCTTCAACATGGCGAAGGGTCCTTCCGGACCGGCCCCGGCGTGGCGGCGCATGGCCCGGCCATGGCAGCGGATGAAGAGCACGACCGCGGCTTCGGCCGCCTCGTAGGCGTCCTTCCAGACCCAGGCGCCCTGGGCGTCGCTTGCGCCGAAGGCGCGCGTCATGGCGTCGCGCAAAGTGGCGGCGTCGAGCGCCCGGCCCTCCTCAAGGACCGGCAGCAGGGTTTTGGCCGCGGTGAACAGCGCGTCATTGGCGGAAGGCCGGGAGCGTGGAGCGTCCGGCAGTGCCGGAAGCGTGCGGGGAACGGGCAGGCGCGCGGATGCCTCCGGCGCCGTGTGGGCGTCGAGCATGGATGTCTCCCTCCTGTAATGTGTGGGAAGCGCCGGGGTGCGCCAGATGCTCAACAACCGGCCGCCGACAGGCCGGCTGTACGTACGGGTTCGCACCCCTCCATATGGAACCGCTTGCAAGGCCGACATCGGGAAGTCACAGAAGGCCTTCCCTGGCGAAACTGAAGAAGCGGCCGTGCCCGCATACGACATGGTCGTGGACCCGGACTCCCATCACCTCGCCCACCTGCCGGAGCCGGTGGGTGATCTCCACGTCCTCACGAGAAGGGTTTGGATCTCCTGACGGATGCGCATGGCAAAATATGACCGAGGCGGCGCTCTCCCGGATGACGGGGCGAAATGCCTCTCGTGGATGGACCGTGGCCGACGTAAGGCTGCCCGTGGAAACCCGGTGGTGACCGATCAGCCTGTTCCGGTTGTCCATCATCAGCACGTCGAAGTGTTCCCGGTACTCGTTCACGTACCGGGGCCGCATGTAGCGGTAGGCCTCCTCCGGAGTGCTGACGATCGGAGCGTTTTCGTGCATGGAGGCTTCGGCTTCGAGCAGTTGCCGGCCCATTTCGAACGCCGCCTTGACCCTGCGGGCCTGCGCCGGGGTGAGCCCCTGCCCCCGCAGTTCCCGGACCGTCATCGAGTCGAGGTCGAGCAGGGAGAGGCCCCCGAGCCGGGTGGTCCTTGCTCTGCCGATGAGTTCCTCCATCGGGTTCGCGCTTCTCATGCACGGTCTCCTTGTGGTCGGGATGAGTGTCGTTGCGGGCAACGGCCGCTCCCGCGCCCCGGCCGCTCGCCGCCCGGAAACAGCGAGTCTCGGCTCCGCGCGGCGCGGGGCGATCTTGCGGGGAAAGAGTGGAAGGCGGCCGCTGCAAGCGCGTTGCGGCGGCCGACGGCTCAGGTTGCGGTTTCGGCGGGATCGCCCAGAGTTACCCGGACGTCGGGGCGGGTGATGGAGATCTCCACCTTGCGGTCATGCGGGACCAGCCAGAAGATCTCGCGCCGGACGGTCTCGGCGATGGAGATCTCCAGCGCGGAGTCCTCGCTGCACAGAAGCCTGGTGGCGATGTGGAGCGCCTCTTCGTCGAAACGGATGGCTTGGGTCTCCCGGCTGTCTGCTTCCACATCGTCCGAGGCGGAAAAGAAGCCGTGACGGAGCAACTCCGCGAGCCGGTGCGGCTCCAGGGCGCTGTCCGTGGTGACCAGCGGCAGCGCCTCGCCAACCCAACTCCATGCCTCCCCCGCGAAGGCGAGATCGGAAGGGAGATCGGTCGTGCGGCCCGAGCCGTCGGCGGTCTCGATGGCAAGCATCATGCGAATCGCGTCAGGACGCGCCGGCAGCGGAGGGGCGGCTGCTGCCGTTCGCGCGGGCGCGGGGAACTTGTCCAGCGGCCAGGCCTTGCCGTTGGCGGTGACCTCGGTGTCGATGCCCGTGACGCGGTCGAGCGCGTCATACCACCCGTAGCCTTCCAGGCGCCTGTCGGCCTCGAAGAGGCTCTCGGCGATGCCCGCTCTCTCGGCGGCGCGCCACAGCGCCTGCGCCTCGGGCGGGTCGGGGTCGCAGGCCATGACCAGGGCATTGCCGCCAACCGGCGCGGGTTTCGGCGGCTCCCGCCAATCATCGATGTCGGCGATGCCGGGACGCCAGGGACGGAGGAACTGTGGGGGCGGGGGGAGTTCGATGCCGGCGTCGCGCGCCGTCTTCCAGTCTGAGAACGCCGGACGCGGATCGGGCTCGGTGGCCATGGCGCGGTAGATCGCGAGGCGCGCAGCCTCGCGCATGCCAGCGACGAATGTATTCTCCACGATTTCCTTGCGGGCGGGCAGCACCAGTTCGAGGCTGGGGCAGTTCCGGACGTCGGCGCGAACGGACCAGATGCCGCCATGAACGGTCTCGACCGTGGGCAGGCGGACGGGCACGGTCAGGCCGAAGAAGTTCAGGTCGGGCTCGAAGCTGCCGCGCCAGCGGTCCCGGAAGACGCCGAACACGAGGCCGTTCCAGCCCTCGGCATGGACGGCGCCGTCGAGGAAGGCCCGGCGTTCGAGAGCCACGCCGCCGGGCTCGGTCCCCGGAACGCCCTCGAGCACGACCAGCAGCGGGTAGTGGCGCGCCGCATTGGCGATGGCGGCGTGGATCGCGTCGGCGGATTCCGTGGCGTGGAACTGGACGGCGGTGCCGGACGGATACGGGGCGGTGTCGTCTCGGCGGACTCGGGCTTCGCTTTGGCCCGTGAAATGTTCCGGCGCAAGGTCCACCGACCAGCCATGTCCGGCATGGCCGTCCGGCGTGCGCGTCCGAGAGGCGATACGGCAGCCTCGCTGCGCCAGGCTGAGGACCCCCATGCCGGCTGCGTCCTCGCGGGCGACGATATCGTCGGTCCAGCCGTTCTCCCCGAAGCTCAGCAGGACCGCGGGGTCTTCGATGCCGGCGCCGTCGTCGGCAACGGTCACCGTCAGAGGTGTTTCAGCCGGCTGGCCGGCGTGCGTGCCGACGGTGACGCGGACGCCGGTGGCG
>JAPOQB010000858.1 GCA_026710965.1 Deltaproteobacteria bacterium
CAAGTTGATGGCCGCCTGGATCTTGCCGGCATCTCCGGATATTTCGAGGGTATACGTCTGCGGGGTCGAGTCGACGATATTGGCGCGGAAGATCTGGGCGATGCGCATGACTTCGTCCCGGTGCGCCTGTTTCGCCAGGATCTTGATCAGCGCCGTTTCCCGGTCGAGGTGGTCCTCTTCGGTGAGGTCGATGACCTTGAGCACCTCGATGACCTTGTTGAGCTGTTTCATGATCTGCTCGATGATGAGCTCGTCGCCCGAGGTCACCACCGTGATCATGGATATGGTGGAATCCGTGGTCGGAGCCACGGACAGGCTCTCGATGTTGTAACCCCGCGCACTGAACAAGCCGGCCACCCGTGCGAGCACGCCGGACTTGTTCTCAACCAGGACCGAAATGATGTGCTCCATCCGCCAAGCCCTTACGCCGGTAGCACGGCGTCCGCATCCTCTCCCTTTTTTCGTGAGCCCTTGCGCGCCGTCTTCAGTTGCGGCGGGTCCTCCAGCACCATCTCATGCTGGGCGCCGCCGGCGGGGATCATCGGATAGCAGTTCTCGAACCGGTCGATGGCGAAATTCATCAGCACCGGGCCCTTGTGCTTGAACCCTTCCTTCAGCACCGCCTCCACGTCCGCGGGGCCTTCCGAGTGGAGTCCGAGGATCCCGTAGGCTTCCGCGAGCTTGACGAAATCGGGAGTATCGCCCAGGTCGCTGGAGGCGTACCGTCCGTCGTAGAAGAGGTCCTGCCACTGCCGCACCATGCCGTGGAACTGGTTGTTGAGCAGGATGATCTTGACCGGCAGCTTGTAGATGGCCGCCACCGCCAGTTCCTGAAGATTCATCTGGAAGCTGCCTTCGCTGGTGATGCAGAGCACGGTCTTGTTGGGATACGCCTTCTGGGCGCCAATAGCGGCCGGAAATCCGAAACCCATGGTGCCGAGCCCGCCGGAGGTGAGGAACGTGCGCTGGGTGGCGCCCTTGAAGAACTGGGCCGCCCACATCTGGTGCTGACCCACGTCGGTGACGACGATGGCCTTGTGCCTGGTCAGCTCGTAGGCCCTTTCGATGACGTACTGCGGCTTGGTCTCCTTCTTGCCTTCCTGCTGGTAAGACAACGGATGCTCCGAGGCCCACGCGTTCACCTGCTTGAGCCACGGCCGCCGCTGCGCCTTGACGCTGGCGGGGTTGCCGTCCATGGAACTCAACACGCCAACCAACTCCTTCAGCACCACCTTCACGTCGCCGACGATGGGAATGTGGGCGTGGACGTTCTTCTTGATGGAAGTCGGGTCGATGTCGATATGGATCACCCGAGCCCGAGGCGAGAACTCGGACAGCTTGCCGGTGACGCGGTCGTCGAACCGGGCGCCCACGGCGATGAGCAGGTCCGCCTCGTGCATGGCCATGTTGGCGCAGTAGGTGCCGTGCATGCCCAGCATGCCCATGCTCAGCGGATGGGTGCCGGGAAAGGAGCCGAGGCCCATCACCGTCATGGTGACGGGGATCTGCGTCAGATCCGCGAACTCGCGGACCTCGTTGGCGGCGCCCGAAAAGACCGCTCCGCCGCCCACGTAGATCACCGGCTTCTTCGCCTTCAGGATCTCACCGGCGGCCTGCTTGATCTGGTAGCGGTTGCCGGACACCGTCGGGCGATACCCCCGAAGGTTGACCTTGTCGGGATAGTGGAACTCGGCGGATTCGGTACTGACGTCCTTGGGAATATCCACCAGCACAGGGCCCGGCCGGCCCGTGTTGGCGATGTAGAAGGCCTCCTTGATGGTGGCCGCGAGGTCGGCGACATCCTTCACCAGGACGTTGTGCTTGGTGCAGGGACGGCTGATGCCGATGTTGTCGGCCTCCTGGAACGCGTCGTTGCCGATGAGGTTGGTGGGGACCTGTCCGGTGAAGGCCACCAGCGGCACGGAATCCATCATGGCGTCCGCCAGGCCCGTGACGATATTGGTCATTCCCGGACCCGAGGTCACCAGCGCGACACCCGCCTTGCCGGTTGCCTTGCCATAGCCCTCGGCCATGTGTATCGCGCCTTGCTCGTGCCGGGTCAGGATAACCTCGACGTCTTTCTGTTGGTGCAGGACGTCGAACAGCTTGAGGACCACTCCGCCGGGAATTCCGAAAATGGTTTTCACTCCCTCGCGCTTGAGCGACTCCACAAATATTTCCGACCCGTTCAACTTCATCGTTCTCTCCCTGAC
>JAPOQB010000692.1 GCA_026710965.1 Deltaproteobacteria bacterium
CCGAAAGCATGCCCGATGTCACCGGTCTGCAACAGGACATTCAATCCCTTGTTGAATTTCTCTTGCCAGACATTGGACGACTTGATTTCAAAGCCTGCGGCCTGCTCCCCTCTCTTCCAGATCAGGTCCACTTCGTTGCCTGCTTCCGTGCGCCAGTAGAAGAACTGCGCGCCGTGAGACCGCCACGCGTTGAGCGCCCTGAACTCGTTCAGAACGAAGGCTTCGAACAACGCACCGGTCTCGACCGCCGAGGGTTCGTCCCGGTGCCTCCCCATCAGGGCACGCTGCACGCCGCAATCGAACAGGTAGAACTTGGGGTGAGCCACCTCCTTTACCTTGGCCCTGTTTCGGTAGGCGGGCAGGTACCAGCCCAGCAAGGTGTCTTCCAGGATGCCGAAATAGCCTTGGACGGTGGACCTGGCGACGCCCACATCCCGGGCGATATTGGCGATGTTCAGCAACTGCCCGCTGATCATGCCGGCGACTGACAGGAACCGGTAGAAACTGTCAAGGTTCCTGACCAGAGCTTCCTGCTGAATCTCTTCCTTCAGATAGGTCTCGACGTAGGCGTCCAGGAACTCGACCTTCTCGGTCCGGGAGACCGATGTCACGCTCAAGGGCAACTGTCCGTAACGCAGAGCGTCCGGCAGGCTGAAGTCCTCGCGGACTTCAAGCATACTCAGTGGAAACATCCGTTTCAAAAGGGCGCGGCCCGCAAGCATGTTGGCATGGGACCGCTTGAGCTTCCGGGCGCTGGACCCGGACAGTGCAAACCGATAGCCCTGTACGCTCTCGAATAGGAGGGCATGCACCTCGTCGAGCAACTCCGGCAGCTTTTGCACCTCGTCGATAATGATCCAGGGCCGCCGGTTGGGCAATGCGGCTGCTTCTTGGGCGAGAAGGGAGGGGTCCCGCTTGTATCGAAGATACTCGCCGGACTTGAGGAGATTGATGCTCAGGTCCGCGTGACCGAGACGTTGCTCCAGCCACACGGATTTCCCGGTGCCACGCGGGCCGAACAGGAAGAAACTCTTTTCGGGCAGATCGAGTATCCTGGAGTACATGTCGGTGATTCCGTTATTTTGACGGTAAAAATGACGGAATCACCGACGTTTGTCAACCCGGCGGTGAAACCCTTGATCATCGGCGCCAGGCAATCCGGGAAGACTCGCTCCAAAGGCGTAGAGCGGAACTTTGTCTGTACCCTGGCGCACTGACGCGTTGCAGCGCACGCCTCGATTACGTAAGCTTTAGCCCACGATGGTGGGGCTGGACATCGACGGCGTGTTGGCGGATTTTCTTTCTCCCTTCCTTCTCCGTCTGGAAAAGCGCATCGGCAAGGGACCGATCCCGGCGGAGTCGCTCCGGAGCGTACGCCTTTCGGCGCATCCCGTGCTGACCGAGGAAGCGGTGAGGGATTGCGCCGACGCCGTGCGGCGGGACCCCGATTTCTGGGACGGACTGGATTCGCTCCTCAGCCCCGAGCAGTGGCGGCGGCTGGAACACTTCAGCCAGGGCGGGCAACTGTCGTTCATCACGCACCGGACCGGCCACGAAAGCTGGGACATTCACGGGGTCACGTCGGAGTGGTTCCGGCGGCACGGCATCACCAACCCCGACGTCCACTTGGTGGAGAAGGAGAAGTCGGTGGTGGTGGAGAAGCTCGGAGTGGTGCTGTTCGTCGATGACAACTACGAGAACTGCCAGGACGTGGCCGAGCATACCAACGCCCGGGTGTTGATGCCGCACCACCCTTACAACCGCGATTTTGCGCATCCCGGCGTGACGCGGGTCATGCATTTCAACGAGGTGTTCACGGAGATCGAGCACTGCCTGGATCTTCGCGCACCGACCTCGGTTTGAGGAGACCATCATGTACGGTTGGCGAGCACGTGTGGGCCATGTGGCTCCGTCCCGCGGAGACACTCTCGTTTACGAATTCTATCGCATGCTGCCCGAAGGGTTCCAGTTGCTCAACAGCACCGGCACCATCCGGCAACTGGTGGACGCCGACTTCGAGCGACAGCTCGAGCGCATCGAGGAAGCCGCGCTGGACCTGGCGGACAACGGCTGCGACGTGATCATCCTCGGCGGCTCCCCGCTCTTCACCAAGCTGGGCCACGGCAGCGATATCGAGATGGGCCGGCGGCTCACCGAAAAGACCGGCGTCCCCATCACCGCCGGGATCACCGGCGAGGTCGAGGCCCTCAAGGCCATGGGGCTGCACCGCCTGGTGGTGGCCACTCCCCACGAGGACGACCTGAACGCCCGCATGAAGGCTTTTCTCGAGGCTTCCGGCTTCGAAGTGCTGCAGATCGAGGGGTATGGCGTGCGCAAGAACTCGGCCATCTCCGACCTGCCGGTGCACGCCTCCTACAAGATCGCCAAGCGCCTCTACGAAAAGGCCCCCGAAGCGGACGGCATCTTCATCCCCTGCCCCCGCTGGCCCACCATCGAGGACGTGG
Organism: Deltaproteobacteria bacterium; assembly: GCA_026710965.1. Taxonomy (GTDB): domain Bacteria; phylum Desulfobacterota; class Binatia; order UBA9968; family JAJDTQ01; genus JAJDTQ01. The sequence goes on from JAPOQB010000692.1 coordinate 2,466, forward strand.
AGCTTCTGGAGCACGAGATCGGCAAGCCCGTGGTGACCAGTTGCCA
>JAPOQB010000860.1 GCA_026710965.1 Deltaproteobacteria bacterium
CGGGCGACTATTGTTTCCCGCCGTAGAGGGCCTGACCGGGACGGTGCTGGTGGCTAAGGGCCTTCCCGGCTCTGCGCTGCGCCTGATGCCGCTGGACACGCTCGACGGCGCCGGGTGCGACGAACAGGTCGTCGAGCAGGCGGAGGTCTGGGTCTCCGAGGTCTCCGAGGCGGTGACGCGGGAGTTCACCTACCGTCCGCGCATAGATCGGCTCCTTTCGGCAGAGCGGGGCGAGCAGAAGGTTGAAACAGGGCAGGCGCTGTCGGCACGCCGGGGCGTCGCGTGGGTGTCTGGTGGTGACGCGGGCCTTACGTACCTGGGCACTGAGGATGTGGACCCGGACGGCCCCGGCGTGGTCCCGGTCACCCCCACAAGCTGGGTCACCGCGTCGAAGGAGGCCAGGGTGCGCTTCGGCGCCACACAGGATCTCCATGGGGAGGGGAGGCTGATGTCCGCCCTGGCGGCCTTCAACGATCTGGCCCTGAGCGCCGACGACCTCAACCGGCGTCTGCTCCTGGCCGACGTCGCTAACCTGCAGACGAGCACCGCCGAGTACCGCCAGCGCGGTGAGCAGAACGCGCGTCGCCGCCTCTTCGGGGTGCTGGAGCCGGGGCCACGGCGAGGGGGAGAAGACCTGACTCTCCCGGAGGCGCTGCAACGGGTCGGTCGCCACGAGGGCATCGCCTTCCGCATGCCCCATGGACGGGCGCAGCGCCCGGGGTCCGCCGCCGAGGCGCCGTCGCTGGCCGACATCCTGCTGGCCACGGGAGTGCGCATGAGACGCGTTGCCCTGCGCACTGAGCAGCGCTGGTGGCAGGGCGACAGCGGCGCGATGCTAGCCATCCGCAGACACGACGACGCGCCCATCGCCCTCCTCCCGGGGCCCCTGGGACGCTACCGGATGGTGGAGCCCGAGTCCGGCCGCCTCCGGCAGGTCAACGCCCGCAGGGCCGAGTCGCTGGAGCGGGAGGCCTACTTCTTCTACTGCCCGCTACCCGACGACGGTCTGGTTGGGGCCCGGCAGCTGTCGAGGCTGGCATTCCACCGGGCCGGGGCCGACCTGGTCCGGCTCGTTGGGGCCGGGTTGCTTGCGGGCCTGGCCATGCTGGTTCCCGCGGTGCTGCTTGGAGCCTTTGTGGGGCAGGCGCTGCCCTCCGGCTCTCTGCAGATGCTGGGGGCGCTGACCCTGGGAGCAGTGCTGATCGCACTACTCCTGGGAGTGCTACAGATGTTCCAGGGCACGGCCCTGATGAGGCTGGAGGGCCGGGTGGCGGCGCGCGCCGGGGCAGCCCTGTGGCTCCGGATGCTGGACCTGCCGTCAGGCTTCTTCCGCCGCTTCACCGCAGGCGATCTGGCCACGCGGGCCATGGCGCTCCATGAGCTACGGGACCAGGTTTCGGGCGTCGTGGTGGGCGCGCTGCTGTCGGTCCTCTTCCTGCTCCCCACCTTCGCCCTGCTCTTCCTCTACAACGCCGCCTTGGGCTGGCTGTGCCTGGCACTGGGGCTCGTCTCCTTGGGCGTCACCCTCGCGCTGGGCTTGAGGCAGACGCCCTACCATCGCCGCCGGCTGGCCGTCACGAGGCAACTGGCGGGGACGCTGCTCCAGCTGATCGGCGGGGTGGCCAAGCTGCGGACCGCGGGCGCCGAGGGAATGGCCTTCATCATGTGGGCTCAATGGTACAGGGAACAGAAGCAGACTGAGATGAGGCTGGGGGCGTATCAGGAACACCTGATGGCCTTCACCGCAGCCATGCCCCTGTTCGCCACCGCTGCGCTGTTCTTACTGGCCCTGACCATCGGCGGGGAAGACCTGGCCGTGGGCGGCTTTCTGGTGGTGTACGCGGCCTTCATGGTGTTCAACGGCGCGGTGGTCCAGCTCGGCGGAGCCTTCTCCGCCGTCGCCGCCATACTCCCCGCCGTGCAGCAGGTGCAGCCCATCCTGACCGAGCGGCCACGGAACCTCTCCTCGGACCTTCCTGCTCCCGAGCTGAAGGGCGAGGTTCTGCTGGACCGCGTGAGCTTCCGCTACTCCGACGACGGGCCGCTGATCCTGAACGACGTCACCATTCATGCCCTGCCGGGAGAGTTCATCGCCCTGGTCGGGGAGTCGGGCGCGGGAAAGAGCACCATATTCCGGCTGGCTCTGGGGCTGGAGCGGCCGCAGCTCGGCGCCGTGTACTTTGACGGTCACGACCTGAGCCGGGTCAACTGGAGCTCTGTGCGCAGCAGGATCGGCACCGTCCCCCAGGACGCCCACCTGCGTCCCCAGACGGTGCTGGACAACATCGTCGGAATCGACGGGGTGCTGAACGAGGACGATGCCTGGCGGGCTGCCCGGCTGGCCCGGGTGGACGCCGACATCGCGGCCATGCCCATGCGCATGCACACCGTCAGTAGCGAGAGCGCTGCGGCCTTTTCCGGCGGTCAGGTGCAGCGCTTCATGCTGGCCGCCGCGCTGGCCCGAGACCCCAAGGTGCTGTTGCTGGACGAGGCGACCAACTGGCTCGACAACCGGACCCAAGCGGACATCATGGAACAGATCGAGCAGCTCTCCGTCACCCGCATCATCAGCGCCCACCGGCTGTCCACCATCCGGCGGGCCGACCGCATCTACGTGCTGCAGGGGGGCCGCGTCGTCCAGGAGGGGACCTTCGCAGGCCTGATGGACCGCGAAGGTGTGTTCCGAGACCTGGTTCGGCGACAGCTGACGTGAATCGCCCATCCCGTTCGACAGGCGGCGGGCCTGATGGAGGAAGCCGATGAGAGCCGACGAGGACTCCAGGGGAAATGGCGGAACGGGGCCAGGAGAAGGACCGGCGCATGGCGCTTTTGGCGGGTTCCTGGCAGAGTTGAGGAGCCTGTTCCCCCCGGCTTTGGTAGACGACGCCGGCTGGGAGCGCCTTCTGGCGCTGGCGCGTCGCCTGCCCATC
>JAPOQB010000857.1 GCA_026710965.1 Deltaproteobacteria bacterium
GTGTAGGTGAGCCAGCGCAGCACCGGCATCAGGAACCCCACCGTGACCGCCGCCCACAGAAAGCCCCTGCCCACGTCGGGGATGCCGGTGAAGGCCCCCACCAGGCTCCACAGGATCACGGTCTGCGAGATCAGCGAGAGCAGGGTGACGGTGCTGGCGTTGGAGTACTGCAGTCCCCGGCGGGCCGAGATGATGCTGATGCCGTAGGTCCATGCCGTCAGCAGACCGATGGCCTGGGGCAGCAGTTGCGTCATGGGCGCATAGTCGCGCTAGTGTCGTGTCCCGCGAATTCCTGCGATGAGTTGCGCGGGATCTTTTGTTGTCGGCAAGGCGCGATGACTTGTAGGGGCGACCTGCGGTCGCCCCCCAGTGGCGGGCACCACGCGAGGAAGAGCAACGCAGCCGACGGCAAAAGAGACCAGCGAATTATCGCAGGAATGCGCGGGATACGACACTAGTTCCGGATGTCCTGCTGAAACCACTCCAGCGGCAGTTCGTGGCCGAGGCCGTTTTCCTTGGCGTAGCGGTAGACCAGGTATCCCACGGCGGCGAACTGGATGCCGGCGGAGAAGTTGTGGTGCAGGGTGGTCTGGCCGTCGTTCTCGCGGCCGGACTTCTCGCCGGTCAGCACCTCGGAGAGGGTGGTGTGGTTCCGGTTGGTGTAGCGGCGCATGTAGTTGTCGTCGATGGGACGCCGGTCGCGTTCCTCCTGGGTGCCCAGGGCGTAGTTCAGGACCGCCTGGTTGGAGGTGCCGATGACCACGTCGGCCTTCTCGTAGGTGTCGCCTTCCAACTCCTCCGGGCGCACGTCCACCACGTGCATGCCGGTCTGGAGCCAGTCCGCCTGGAACAGGGGCACGCGCGAGTCCGTGCAGGTGGCGCCGACGTCGACGCCGCTCATGGCCTCCCGGGCCGAGTTGACCGCGGTGACCTTGATTTTCAGCACCTCGGCCATCTTCTCCGCGTAGGCCTCCCGGTTGGCCTGGGTCGGGCTGAAGATCTTGATGTGCTCGATGGGCCGGACCGCGCACGTGGCCATGGCGTAGGTGCGGGCCATGGCGCCGGACCCCAGGACCCCCATGACCCTGGAATCGGTCCGGGAGAGGTGCTTCACGCCGACGCCGGCCGTGGCGCCCACGCGGTAGCTCTGCAGGTAACCGTCGTTCATGATGCACAGGAGCTCGCCGGTGCGGGTGTCCACCAGCAGGATGATGCCACAGTACTTGCCGGGCTCGACGTTGAACCAGTGCTCGGTAACCGCGCCGTTGTATTCCTGCCAGGTCATGATGTCCAGCTTGAAGCGGAACGCCAGCACGGGCGGGTCCTTGATGGCGCCCAGCAGCGAGCCCCAGCGGAAATAGTCGCCCACGGTGGCGGTGGGAGACCACAGGTCGGTGCGGGGCTGGTAGGCGGCGTCGCCCTCGGCGAGCTGCCTGAGGGCGCTCTCCATGGCGTCGATGGCGTCCTTCATGGTGAGCGCCTGCTCGGCGATGCGGTTGTCGATCATGAGTGGCATAGGTGATCTCCGGTGGTTTGGGATTTCTTCAACTGCTAGCAGCTTTCCGGCTCCAGTGTCCACCCGCGGCCGGCGGGGAAGACCGACAGCGAACGGTTGCGGAAGGGGGGAGCCTCCGGTAACCTGTGGCCGACCATTTCTGACCGTCATGGCGATTTCACCAAGGAGGATAGACAGAATGTATAGAGGCGTTGGTTATTTGTTTGGCCCGTTAGCGGTCATCATCGCGCTGGTGTTGGCGTGCCCGGCGTTCAACGCCGCCGCGGCCGACCTCAAGGGCAAGACCGTGACCTGGACGATACCGTTCGGAGAGGGCGGCGGTTCCGGCCGTTGGGCCCGTTTCGTCGAGCCGTTCCTGCGCAAGCATTCGGGCGCCGATGTCCGCTTGAAGTTCGTTCCCGGCGGCGGTTCCACCAAGGGCGCCAACCTGTACGCCAAACGCGCCAAACCCAACGGCCTGGATCTGTTGGGCACTTCGGGCTCCACCCAGTTCCCGTTCCTGCTCGACGATAAGCGCGTGAAGTACGACTACGGCAAGTGGCGCCCGCTGCTGGCCTATGCCACGGGCGGCGTGGCGTACATCAGCCCGAAGCTCGGAGTCAAGACGGCCGCCGAATTGGTGGCCAAGAAGCCCTCCCTCAAGTACGGCGCACAGGGCGCCACCTCGCTGGACCTGGTTCCGCTGCTGGCGTTCGAGATGCTGGGCCTCGATGTCAAGGCCGTGTTCGGCATGAAGAGCCGTGGCGCCGGCCGCAAGGCGTTCATGACCGGCGAGACCACCATCGACTACCAGACCTCCGCGGCCTACCTGTCCAAGGTGACCCCGCTGGTGAAGGAGGGCAGCGCCGTTCCGATCATGTCCTGGGGCGCCCTCGACGACAAGGGTAACCTGATCCGCGACCCCAACTTCCCGGACCTGCCGCACTTCGCGGAGGTCTACGAGCAGGTGAAGGGCAAGAAGCCGTCCGGCGCCTGGTTCGACGCGTGGAAGGCATTTTTCACCGCTGGATTTCCCGCTCAGAAATTCGTGGTGGTCCCCAGGGACACGCCCGAGGACGTGGTCAAGGCCTACCAGGATGCTTTCGGAAAGATGCTCGCGGATCCCGACTACATCGCCAACAAGGACAAGAAGATCGGCACCTACGCCCAGGTTACGGGGGCGGCCGCCGAGCTGAAGTTCAAGGCGGCCACCGATGTCCCGGCCGAGGCCAAGGCCTGGGTGCGGAACTGGCTTACGACAAAATACAAGGTCGTGTTCTGATGATTCGTTCCGCGTGACTGCGTCCCGCATGACGTGATCGCACCCGGACGGGTCCCGGACCCTGACGGCGAGGGCGGCCGGTCTTTCACGGCCGCCCTCTTTCGTTTCCGGCCCCGGGGGCCGGCGGCATGCCTGGGGCTGACCGATTCCTCGAGTGAGCTGAAGAGTAGGGGGCGGCAAAATGCTCGACGCGCTCATCGAAGCCTTCGCGACCCTGCTGCAGGCCCAGCACATGGCCTTCCTGGTGGTGGGGGTGCTGTTGGGCCTGGTGGTGGGCATTTTTCCGGGGCTCGGCGGCATCGTCGGCCTGTCGCTGCTGATCCCGTTCCTCCACGGCATGGATCCGGTGTCGGCCCTGGCCATGCTGGTGGGCCTAGTGGCCGTCATCCCCACCTCGGACACCTTCACCTCCGTGCTCATGGGCATCCCGGGCTCCAGCGCGTCCCAGGCCACGGTGCTGGACGGTTTTCCGCTGGCCCGGAAGGGTGAGGCGGCCCGCGCCTTGGGGGCGGCGTTCTCGGCCTCGCTCTTCGGCGGCCTGTTCGGCGCCGTCATCCTCACGTTCTTCGTCCTTATCGCCCGGCCGGTGATCCTGTTCTTCACCACCGCCGAGCTGTTCATGCTGGCGGTGCTGGGCATCTCGATGGTGGGGGTGCTCTCGGGCAACTCCATCTGGAAGGGCGTGGCCTCCTGCGGCCTGGGGCTGGTCATCGGCGCCATCGGCGGCGCCCCGGCCACCGGCGAGGAGCGCCTGGTGTTCGGGGTCGACTACCTGGCCGACGGCATTCCGCTGGTGGTGGTGGGCCTCGGCATCTTCGCGCTGCCCGAGGTGGTGGACCTCCTGCGCGGCGCCGGCGCCATCTCCCGCACGCACACGCTGGGCAAGGGCTGGCTGGACGGCCTGCGGGACATGATCCGCTACCGCTGGCTGTGCCTGCGCTGCGCCGGCATCGGCACGCTCATCGGCGCTATTCCAGGGCTCGGCGGCTCGGTGGTGGACTGGATCGCCTACGGCCACGTGGTCCAGACCGCCAAGGACAAGTCGCAGTTCGGCAGCGGCGACATCCGCGGCGTGCTGGCGCCGGAGTCCGCCAACAATGCCAAGGAGGGGGGTGGGCTGATACCGACGCTGCTGTTCGGCATACCGGGAAGCGGCAGCATGGCGGTCTTCATCGGCGGCCTGGTGCTGATCGGGCTGGAGCCGAGCCCGCGGATGCTGACGGCCGAACTGCCCACCACCTACACCATCGTCTGGAGCCTGGCCCTGGCCAACGTAGTCGGCGCGGGCCTGTGCCTGTTGCTGTCTCCGGCCATCGCCCGCCTCACCACCATCCGCTACCACCTGCTGGCGCCGTTCATGCTCATGGTCATCTCGTTCGCCGCGTTCCAGGCGAGCCGCGACATCATGGACTTCGTCGCGCTGGTGGCCATCGGCCTCCTGGGGGTGGGCATGAAGCGTTTCGGCTGGTCGCGGCCGGCCATGCTCATCGGCTTCGTGCTCGCCGACCAGGTGGAGACCTACCTCTACCAGGCGATCCAGTTCCACGAATGGGGCTTCGCCACGCGTCCCGGGGTGCTGGCGATCGCGGCCATCACCGCCGCCTCCGTCTGGGTGGGCGCGCGCAACCGGCCCCAGGGCGAGCCCGAGGCCGATGCGCCGCAACGGCATGCCGGGGACCTGACGCCGCAACTGCTGTTCGCCGGCTTCGTCGTGGTGTTTTTCGTCGTGGCGGTGGTCGACTCCCTGCGCCACACCCTGCTGGGAGCGGTCTTCCCGGTCAGCGTCGGAGCGGTCATGCTGGCGGCCGGCCTGCTGGTGTTCTGGGGCATCCGGCGGAGCGCCGGCGCGCCCACTTCGTACAACGAAGACACGGAACGGCCGGGCATCCCGGGACATGAGACTCTCGCGAAAGGTGTCTGGCACTACCTGAACTGGCTGCTGGCGCTGCTCGGGCTGACCGCCCTCACCGGGTTCTTCATCTCCCTGAACGCGTTCTTCGTGGCGTTCCTGCGGCGGGAAGCGAATGTCGGCTGGGGCCACGCCGTGCTGCTGACGGTCATGGCGGATCTCGTGCTGCTGTTCCTGTCGTGGCTGATGACCCTGGATCTTCCGGAAGGTCTGTTGCAGCATGCCGTTGCCGATCTTCCCTGGCCCCTGGGGCCGATCTAGTGTTGTGTCTCACAAATAGGTTTACAAATCTGCTGGTCTTTTTCGCCGTCGGCTGCGTTGCTCTTCCAACGGCAGTTTCTATTGGGGAAACTCGTCGATGATAGGGACTGTTCGTCGCTTGGCCGGTCTGGTTGAAGCGCGTTGCGGCTTGGCGGCCGCGAGGGTGGTGGGACCGGCAGGGTTGTGTACGGGACAAGGTAATTCATGGCCGCATTCCTCAAGAAGCTTCTCATCCTGGTGCCGGTAGGCCTGGGCCTGCTGGTGGTGATGTACGCGGTAACGTCGCGGGAGGGTCCACGGCGGGTCGCCCCCGAGGAACGGACGACTTCCGTGCGGGTGGTGCCGGCGGCGGCGGTGGATGTCGCGCCCCGGGCCCTGGGCTACGGTAACGTCAAGCCGGGGAGGGTCTGGGAGGCCGTGGCGGAGGTGAGCGGCACCGTGGTCTTCCGGCACCCCGAGCTCCGGCGGGGCGCCATCCTCGCCGCCGGGACGGAGCTGCTGCGCATCGACCCGGCCGACTACCGTTTGGCGGCAAAACAGATCGAAGCCAACATCCGCGCGGTGGAAGCCCAGATCGCGGTGCTGGAAGCACGCGCCGTCAATACGGAACGCTCGCTGGCCATCGAGGAACGGAGCCTGTCCCTCAACCGCAAGCAGTTTGAACGGACCCGGGAGCTGCTACGCCGCGGCGCCGTGTCGCAGTCCGACGCGGACCGGGAAGAGCGCTCGGTCCTGGCGGGCGAGCAGGCGGTTCAGAACCTGCGGAACGCCGCCAAGCTGATCCCGGCCGAGCGCGCGGTGCAGGAAGCGGCGCGAGACCAGCTCAAGGCCCAGTTGGAAACGGCCCGGCGGAACCTGAGCCGCACCACCATCGTCGCGCCGTTCACCTGCCGTATCGCCGCGGTGAGTGTCGAGCTGGCGCAGTTCGCCACCAAGGGCCAGGTCCTGGTGGAAGCCGACAGCCTGGACGTGGCCGAGATCATCGCCCAGGTTCCCATTGGCAGGGCGCTCACGCTGTTGCCGCCGGATTTCGAGCTGCCCCGGGAACCGGGTTCCGTGGTGCCGCGGCTGCGCGAGATGGTGGACATACAGGCGGCGGTGCGGCTGCGCACCGGCGATGTCGACATCGAGTGGCCGGCGCGCTTCTCGCGGATGAGCGATCCCGTGGCCCCGCGCACGCGCACGGCGGGGGTCATCGTCGCCGTGGCCCAGCCGTACCGGCGGGTTGCGTCGGGCCTGAGGCCGCCTCTGGTCAAGAACATGTACGTCGAGGTCGAGCTTCGGGGACCGCCCCGGCTCGACGCGGTGGTGATTCCCCGGGCCGGGCTCCGGGACGGCCATGTCTACGTGGCCGGTCCGGACCAGCGGCTTCATTTTCGCGAGGTCCAGGTCGACTTCGTGCAGACCAACGTCGTGGTGCTGCGGTCGGGACTGGAGCCGGGAGAGCCGGTGGTGATCTCCGACCTCCCGTTCGCGGTCGAGGGCATGCGTCTGGCAACGGTCGTGGACCAGGCGGCGGCGGACAGCCTGGCGGCCGAGGCGCCCGTCCGGTGACCGTCTCATGATCGGTTTCTTTGCCGGCCACCCGACGGCCGCGAATCTGCTGATGCTGGCGTTTCTGATGGTGGGGTTCGCCTTTGCCGGCACCGTCAAGCGCGAGACGTTTCCCGATATTCCCGCGGATTCGGTCGAAGTCCGGGTGCCGTTTCGGGGGGCGGCCGCGCTGGACGTGGAGGAGGCCGTCTGCCTGCGGATCGAGGGTGTCGCGGACGCCATCGACGGCCGGGAGGAGACGCGGTGCGAGGCCAGGGAGGGGTTGGCGGTCGCTACGCTGGTGATGCGGGAGGGAGGCGATATCGACCGCTTCCTCAACGACGTCAAGACCGAGGTCGAGGGCATCCAGGACTTTCCGGAAGCGGCCGAAGCCCCGGTGGTGCGCCAACTGGGGCGCAGGGACTTCGTCGCCTCCATCGCGGTGGCGGGACCGTTGCGGCCCGAGGGCCTGAAAGCCTATGCGGAGCGCATGAAGGACGATCTGCTGGCGATACCCGGAGTCGCCCAGGTCCGTGTCCAGGGTTTTTCCCAACGCCAGATCCGTATCGAGGTTGCCGCGCCTACCATGCGCCAGTTCGGTCTCAGCGTTGGCGACCTGGCCGATGCGGTGGCGGCCCAGAGCGTGGCGCTGCCGGCCGGCGCGGTGGAGACCCGTGACACGACGGTGCTGATCCGGTTCGACGATGAACGGCGCACGCCCCGGGAGTTGGAGGGGCTTGTGGTGGTGGCCTCCGAAAGCGGCGCCGTCATCCGGCTCGGCGACATCGCCACCATCACCGACCGCTTCGAGCTGGATGAGGACAAGAGCTTCTTCAACGACAAGCGGGCTGCCTATCTGGCGGTGGAGAAGGGCCGGGACGACGACACCCTCGATGTCATCGACGCGATCAGGGCCTATGTCGACACGGAGCGGGGCCGGGCGCCGCCGGGGATGGTGTTCGAGATCACGCGCGACGTGGCCTCCATCGTGCGGGACCGGCTGACCATGCTGGTGCGCAACGGCATCCAGGGCCTCGGGCTGGTGTTCCTGGTCATGTGGCTGTTCTTCGGCTTGCGCTACTCGTTCTGGGTGGCGGCCGGCTTGCCGGTGGCTTTTATGGGGACCATCGCCGGCATGGCCGCCATCGGCTACTCCTTCGACATGATCACCATGGTGGCGCTCCTGATCGCCGTCGGGCTGATCATGGACGACGCCATCGTCATCGCCGAGAACATCGCGCGTCGCCGCCGGTCCGGGCGCTCGGCCATCGAGGCGGCGGTGGAAGGAACGAAGGAGGTGGCCCCGGGCGTTCTCGCGTCCTTCCTCACCACCATCGCCGTGTTCGGCGCCCTGGCTTTCCTCCGGGGGGAGATCGGGGCGGTGATGAAGGTCTTGCCGGTGATTCTGATACTGACGTTGTCGTTCAGCCTGGTGGAGGCGTTCCTGATCCTTCCGCATCACCTGAAGGGAGCGCTCGACGCGGCCGGCGGCCAGGAGCGGCGGGGCCTCCGGGGCCGGTTCGAAAACGGCCTGGAGCGTTTCACGGAAACGTGGGTCGGGCGTCTGGTGGACGCGGCCGTGTCCTGGCGCTACCTCACGGTGGGCCTGATCGTGGGCCTGCTGCTGGGCGCGGTGGCGGCGATGGCCGGCGGCACACTCAAGTTCAGGGCCTTCCCGGATATCGAGGGCAACGTGCTCGAGGCGCGTTTGCTGCTGCCGCAGGGAACGCCGCTGGCCCGCACCGAGGCCGTGGTGGATCGGGTGGTGGCGGCCATCCGGGCCGTGAACCGGGAACTCGCGGATCCGGGGGGCCAAGACGTCGTGCGGAACGTCGGGATCCAGTTCAACCGCAACCAGGATGCCCACGAGTCCGGGGAGCACCTCGCCACCGTCATCGTCGACCTGGTGGACTCCGAGTCCCGCGAGGTATCGCTGGACGGCGTCAGGGAGCGGTGGCGGGCGCAACTGGGGGAACTGCCCGACGTCATCTCGCTTACCTTCAGCGAGCCCCAGCTCGGACCGGGCGGCAAGCCCATCGACATCCGTCTGTTGGGGGAAGACCTGGATGCGTTGAAGGCGGCCTCCAACGGCCTGCTGGAGTGGCTCCGCGGGTATCGCGGGGTGCTCGATCTGTCGGACGATTTGCGTCTCGGCAAGCCGGAGGTCCGCGTGCGGCTGCGGGAAGGGGCCCTGGTCCTGGGGCTCAACGCGTCGCAGGTGGCGCGGCAACTCCGGGCGGCGTTTCAAGGCCGTGTCGCCGGGGAGTTTCAGGCCGGCGCGGAGGACTACGAGATCGACATCCGCCTGTCGGGCCAGGACCGGAACAGCCTCGCGGACCTGGCCTGGTTCGCCGTCACCCTGCCCGCCGGCGAGCAGGTGCCGCTGTACACCGTGGCAACGCTGGACTCGGGCCGGGGCTACAGCCGTATCCACCGTATCGACGGGCGCCGGGCCGTGACCATTCAGGGCGACCTGGATCCGGACGTGGCCAACGCCGGCGAGATCATCGCGGATACCCGGGCCCGGCTGCTGCCCGATCTGTTGGGCCGGCATCCCGGCATGAGCGTCGAGCTCGAAGGCCAGACCCAGGAGCTGGCGGCGAGCGGGAGTTCCCTGGGGCGCAATTTTCTCATCGGGCTGGCGGCCATCTTCCTGCTGCTGAGTTTTCAGTTCCGCAGCTACGTCGAGCCCCTGGTAGTCATGGCCGCCATTCCCGTGGGCCTCGTGGGCGTGGTCGTCGGACACCTTGTCCTGGGCCTGGATCTGTCCATGCCCAGCATGGTGGGGTTCGTCTCCCTGGCGGGGGTCGTGGTCAACAATGCCATCGTGCTGGTGACCTTCATCAAGATCCACCGCCGGGGCGGCGAGCCGGCGGCCGCGGCCGCGTGCCGGGCCGCCCGGCAGCGCTTCCGTGCGATCCTGCTGACCTCCCTGACGACGGTGGCGGGGGTGCTGCCGCTGCTCACCGAGACCAGCCTCCAGGCCCAGGTGCTGGTGCCCCTCGTCACCAGCCTCGCCTTCGGCCTGGCCGCGGCGACCTTCCAGGTGTTGTTCCTGGTGCCGTCCCTGTACGCGATTCTGGACGACTTCGGGCTGACGGAGAACATGGCTACGGAGGTAGAGGCGGAGCGGTGACGCTGCCGTCCTGGAGTTGAAGTCCTGGCACGAAGCGCTATCCTGACTACCGTGGAGTGACGATGCTTAGAGACCGTATGATCGGAACATGGCGGCTGCGCGAATTTCGTTTCGTCGACGCCGACGGCAACCCCGGATCGGGTGAGGGCGCTCCCGCGGTCGGCCGGATGGAATACACCGCCGACGGCCACATGGCCACCGCCACCCGCCGTCCCGACGGCCACTACTTCAGCTACTTCGGCGAGTTCGAGCTTCAGGGCGACGTGGTGCTCCACCACATCGAATTTTCCGCCGACCCCCGGCTGGACGGCACCACCACCCGGCGGGAGGTCTCCTTCGAAGGGGAAAGGCTGGTGCTGACGGCGGCGCCTCCGGTGATGGGCGGACCGGGCAGCCGGGCGTCACTCGTTTGGGAAAGGATAACCTGACATGGCCAACCAGACCGCGATCACGTGTACCATGATGCGCGGCGGCACCTCCCGGGGACCGTACTTCCTGGCCGGTGAGCTGCCGGCCGACGACGCGACCCGCGACCGGGTGCTGCTGGCGGCCATGGGGTCCCCCGATGACCGCCAGATCGACGGCATCGGCGGCGCCACCACCCTCACCAGCAAGGTCGCCATCGTCTCGCCGTCGGACCACCCCTGGGCTGACGTGGACTATCTCTTCGCCCAGGTCTCGGTGGACCAGGCGTTCGTGGACTACAGCCCCACGTGCGGCAACATGCTGGCGGGGGGCGGCCCCTTCGCCATCGATCGCGGGCTGGTGTCGCCGGACGATCCCAGGACCGTGGTGAATATACGCAACGTCAACACCGACTCCCTCATCGAGGCGGTGATCGAAACCCCGGAAGGCTCCGTCGAGTACGACGGCGATACGGTCATCGACGGGGTGCCGGGCAGGGCGGCGCCGATCCTGCTCAACTTCATGGAGGTCATCGGTTCCAAGACCGGCGCGTTGTTCCCCACCGGACAGCGCAGGGAAGTCATCGAGGGCCTGGAAGTGAGCTGCGTGGACGTGGCCATGCCGATGGTGCTGACCACGGCGGAGAGCATGGGCGTCCGGGGTGACGAGAGCAAGGCCGAGCTGGACGCCAACCGGGCGCTGCTGGACCGGCTGGAAGCGGTGCGGCTGGTCGCCGGCGAGAGGATGGGGCTGGGCGACGTCCGCGGCAAGGTCATTCCCAAGTTCGGCATCCTCTCCCGCCCGCGACGCGGCGGCGCGCTGACCTCCCGCTACTTCGTGCCCACGGACTGTCATGCCGCCCACGCGGTGTCCGGCGCCATCTGCGTCGGAAGCTGCGCCCTGGTGCCGGGCACGGTGGCGGACGGCATCGCCGAGATCAAGGGCGGGTCCTCCGAGCTGGTGGAGATCGAACACCCCAGCGGTTCCATCACGGTGGCGTTCGAGTTGAGCGGGGTCGGAGATGAGTTCGCGCTGGACAAGGCGGGCGTGGTCCGCACCGCCCGGAAGTTGTTCCAGGGCCAGATCTATGTGCCGGGCAAGGTGTGGAGTCCGCGGATGTGAGCGGCGGTCCGTGCGCCACGGCCATTGTTGAAGTTCGCGCAGGATGTACTACAATATAACTACTTGGTTGATGAGAAAAGTCGTTTATTGACGTTGCCGCATGGACCGCGAGCCTTTCGAGGGGGCGGCGCTGCGTAGCGGCGTCGAGAAAGGCCTTGGGGTGCGAATATGTACGTGACGTATCTCGAATGTTCGCGGTGTGGGGCGCGTCATGAGCGGGGGAGGCTCCACAATCTTTGCCGGGAATGCCAGGCGCCGCTGCTGGTCCGATACGATCTGGAGCGGGCGGCCCGGACTCTGACTCGCGACGCCCTGCCGGGGCGGGTGGCGAGCTTGTGGCGCTACCGCGAGGTGCTTCCGGTGGTCGACGGTGCCTCGATCGTCACGCTGGGGGAGGGATGGACGCCCCTGGTCCACGCCCGCCGGCTGGGCGAGCGCCTGGGCATGTCCCGGCTCCACCTCAAGGACGAGTCCTCCAATCCCACCGGCTCGTTCAAGGCCCGCGGCATGACCGCCGCGGTCTCCATGGCCGGGGAGCTGGGGGCGGAGCGCCTGGCGGTCCCCTCGGCCGGGAATGCCTCCGGGGCGCTGGCCGCCTATGCGGCGAAAGCCGGCCTGGAAGCTCACATCTACATGCCCCGGGACGTCTCCCGGGTCAGCATCGTCGAATGCATGCAGTACGGCGCCCACGTGGTGCTGGTGGACGGCTTCATCAACGATTGCGGCCGGTTGATCGGGGAGAAAAAGGAACGCGAGGGGTGGTTCGATGTATCCACCCTGAAAGAGCCCTACCGGGTCGAAGGCAAGAAGACCATGGCTTACGAGCTGGCCGAGCAGATGGACTGGACCTTGCCCGACGTGCTGTTGTACCCCACCGGCGGCGGCACCGGTCTGATCGGCATGTGGAAGGCCTTCGACGAGATGGAAGCGATGGGATGGATCGACTCGCGGCGGCCGCGCATGATCTCGGTCCAAGCCGAAGGCTGCGCGCCCATCGTCAACGCGTTCGACGCCGGAGCCGACACCGCGCAGGCGGTGGCCCAACCGGCGACGGTGGCCGCGGGTCTGCGCGTGCCCGTGGCCATCGGCGACTTCATGATCCTGCGCATCCTGCGCCAGAGCGGCGGCTGTGCCGTCAGCGTGTCCGATGACGAGATCCTGAGCAGTGTGCGGGAAATCGGTTCCGCCGAGGGCATCTTCGCCGCGCCGGAGGCGGGCGCGTGCGTCCCGGCGTTGCGCGGGTTGCTGGAGCGCGGCGAGGTGGGCCGGGAGGAGCGGGTGGTTCTGATGATCACCGGCTCCGGCCTCAAGTATCCGCATCTCTGGAGCGATCTTCCTTGAAGACCTTCGTCGGCACCAGCGGCTACGCCTACAAACCCTGGAAGGGCCGGTTCTATCCGGCCGCACTGCCGGACAAGGAGATGCTGCCGTTCTACGCGCGCCGGTTCGACACCGTGGAGATCAACCACACCTTCTACCGCATGCCCGCGGATCCGGTCCTGGCGCGCTGGCGCGAGCAGGTACCGGAGGGGTTCTCCTTTTCCATCAAGGCCTCCCGCGCCATCACCCACCATGCCCGGCTCAAGCAGGCGGGGGATGCCGTGGCGTTTCTCTTCCAGCGGCTGGAGTCCCTGGGCGAGACGCTCGGACCGGTGCTGTTCCAGTTGCCGCCCAACCTGCGGCTGGACCTGCCGCGGCTGCGGGAATTCCTCGGCGCCCTGCCGAGGGAGCGGCGGGTAGCGGTGGAATTTCGTCATCGATCGTGGTTTGACGAGGAGGTGTTCGACACCCTCCGGGAGCACGACGCGGCCCTGTGCATCGCCGACGGCGAGCTGGACGGCGAGGTCCCGTTCGTGTCAACGGCCAGTTGGGGCTATTTGCGGCTGCGGGCGGTGGACTATACCGACGAGGCAATCGGGGCGTGGGCCGGGAGGGTGAGGGAGCAGAAGTGGACCCACGGCTACGTGTTCTTCAAGCACGAGGACGAGGCCACCGGTCCGAGGCTAGCGGCGCGGTTCATCGAGCTCGTGAAGGGGGCGGGGACCGCCGGTTCGCCAGAGGCATGAATCGAAGGGAAGGGGAATCCATTGTCAACCATCGAGAAGTGGCCCAACGGGGCCCGGGTCGCGGTGCTCGTGACCCCCATGTTCGAGACCTGGTCGCCGGGAAACGCACCGTCCTACTCGCCCATGTCGTCGCCGCTGAAACCGGGGGTGGTGGACCGGCTGGGGGTGTCGTGGTCGGAATATGGCGGCCGCACGGGGGTTTGGCGGTTCATGAAGATCTTCCGGGAGTTCGAGGTGCCGGCGACGGTATGCGTCAGCGGCCGCTCGGCGGAGCTGTTCCCGGACGCGGTAACGGCGCTACACGAAAACGGCCACGAGCTTGCCGGCCATTCCTACAGTCAGGATACCTTCCTCACCGATCTTTCCGCGGACGAGGAGAGGGAGGTGATCGGGCGCTGCTTCGATCTCATTGAAGGCGTGGCGGGAGTGAGGCCCGTGGGCTGGCTCAGCCCCAGGGCGACGCCCACCGAGCACACCGCGGGGTTTCTGGCTGAAGCCGGCTGCGTGTGGCACGGGGACTACAACGACACCGACGTCCCGTACCGGATGTCCACTGGCTTCGGCAATATCGTGGCCATCCCCCACAGCGATTTCGCCGACAACCGGGTGCTGCGGGGCAGCCCGCGCGACTTCCTCAACGTGTACAAGGATACCTTCGACTTCCTCTACCGGTCGGACACGCCCGAGATGATCAACCTGACGGTCCACGCCCACTTCGGCGGCCGGCCGATGATGTCGGCCATGTTGACGGAGATCCTCCGGTACATGAAGGGGTTCTCGAAGGTATGGTTCGCGCGCCACGACGAAGTGGCGCGGTGGGTGCTGGAGCAGGGGTAGGGGACACTACCCCAGCGGTACGTCGACGCCGTTGAGGGTGAGCTCGGGGACCACCTCCACCGGGTTCCGCAAGGTGTTGGTGGTGTAGCAGGACCGTTCCAGGGCTTCGGTGAACTCGACGATGCGCTCCCGGCTGTCCGGGCTTTGCAGATCCAGCCGGTAGACTAGGCGGGTGCACGCCGACGGCACGTCCGACAACCCGAACTTGCCCTTCTGGTCGAACTCTCCCCGTACCGTCATCTCCGCGCGCTCGATCCGGATATCCATGAATGACGCCAACTGCGTCACCTGGCTGAGCATTCAGAAGCCGATGGAGGCGACGAAGTACTGGAGCGGGGCGGCGCCCTTGCCGCTGCCCCCGCGTGACGGCGGCTCGTCGCAGAAGATGGTATATCCCTCGGAGGTCGTGGCCTCCTTCAGGTGGTCGTTGACCAGTTTGATTTGCGCTTCGTGTACCGTCACCGCCTTGGAGGGGTCCTCCCGGTAGGCCTTTTGGCGGCGCTCGAAGAGGGCCTTGTGGTGGCTGTAGTCGATGGAGCAGCAGCCCGGGTCGTCGGTTTCGTCGGTGATGGCCATATTCCCTCCGTTTGGATACATCAAAGCCTTATTCATTCGGCCAAGAGTCTTTCTATCACAGAGGGCTGAAAGATGGCGAAAGAACAGACCTTGCGGCAGTCGTGACCTTGGACGGGAGATGGCGGCGGCGCTTAAAATCGGACTTGCTTTCAATTAACTTGTGGCTTTGGCGCGGGGGTGGTTCGGGCCGCGCGGCGCACGACTCTCATGCAAACGGGTGACCCATGTCGCAGGACCTGAGAAGTTATCTGGATCTCGTGGAATCGAAGGACGAGCTGGTCAGGATATCGGCTCCGGTGGACCCGCTCCACGAGGTGACCGCCCTGGTGGCCAAGCTGGCACGGGAACGGCGCCGGCGGCCGGGTCTCCTGCTGGAGAACGTCAAGGGCAGCGCGTTGCCGGTGGTGACCAACCTCCATGCCAGCCGGCGGCGCATGGCCCTGGCCATGAACGCCGAGCCCCGGGAAGTGCAGCGGGCGTTCCTGAAAGCCATGGAGCGCCCGGTGGCGCCGGTGGTGGTGGACACCGGGCCGGTCAAGGAGGTGGTGCGAACCGGCGCGGACGTCGATCTGCTGGCGCTGCCGCAGATCGTCCACCA
>JAPOQB010000861.1 GCA_026710965.1 Deltaproteobacteria bacterium
CAAGGGCGGTCAGAATCGAGCGACGGTGAAGATGGGACGTGTTCTGCATGTCTTCCCGCGGTGGAAAGTCGGGGAAGCGTTCGAGCTTGCCCGTTCCCTGTGTGAGTGTAGTCGTCCTGCTGGTCATCGCGGACATCTCCGAGTCTGAGTGAGTTGAGCGATTGCCGACTGATGGCATTATACCACCTGATACGGACAGGACATCCGAGCCTGTCGCATCACGAGCAGACCCGGTCCCGGATGACCTGTCGGGCTGAATGACGCCACCGCCCCGTCCTCGCGTCCAAGAACGCCTCTTGCTGGGGAGCCAGCCACAGCCGCTCCAGGTCGGTGGCGTCGAAGCCCAGATTCTCGTTAATGTGCAGGCTGGCCGCGCTCAGGCGGGAGAGGCGGTCTGCCGGCGGTGCAGTTCCATGTGGTCAACGACATTTATTGAGGCAACGCGACCGGCCATTATAAATGTCGTTGTTCACCATGGGCGTCATCCATATTTTCACCTCCGGGGCCTCTGGTTGAATCTAACTGAGACTGGCCTGACGGGCCTGATTGGGGTCATTTTAGCAAATCGGGCGAAAGTTCACCTTCCCTTTACCAAACTGGAGAATGAATTTACCTGCACTTTATTTGCGAATTGCTATAATTAAGAGTCCATCTTCGGTGACTCCGTGTCACCGCGCCATACCCGCAGCGGCAGCCGCGACGCCGGGGTCGTGAGTTCATCCCAATAGAACGTCCAAGAGGAGATATGACCATGTTCGACACCGGAAACAGCAGGAAGGCCCGCCGCCTGTTGAGGGCGGCGATGTCCATTACCCCCCCCCAGAACCTGCGTTCTAGTCGCTTCGGGAGGCTCCCGATGACGCGGGCATCCTCCTTCCTCCCGCGCTCTCCCCTCATCCTTCTTGCCGTCGCGCTGCTGGCGGGCGTGATCTCGCTTTTGCAAACCGCGCCGGCGCAGGCACAGGCGCAGGCGCAGGTGCCCGGCATGGTGACGTCAGCGGTCATCTATGGCGCCGAAGGGCCCACCTTCATTAATTTCAGGTGGACGGCGCCACAGAGCAGCGGCGCCGCCATCACGGCCTACGAATTGCAAGTTCTGCATGCTGGAAGTTGGTCAGTTTTCAGCACCAGTCTGACCACAACCCAAGTCACGATAACCGGATTGACTCCAGGGTCGGGGCACGGGCTCAGGTTGAGGGCCAGGAACTCCGTCGGTTGGGGTCCGTTTGCTGGCGTCTGGACCTTTTCGACGCAAGCTGCCGCACCGACCATGTTGAACGTCTGGCCCGACAATTTGAGCCTGTTCCTCGATTGGAGTGCGCCTCCGGGCGGGTTCTCGGGCTACGACGTGCACTACACCTCGGCGCCTGCCACCGGCAGCAACGCTGTCGGGAACGACGCGGCGGCTTCAGGCAGTGACCCCTCCGCCGCCTGGGTGGCGCTCACCCGCAGCGGCACGACGGCCTCGCAGACGATTTCGGGTCTGAGCAACGGCACCGCCTACCGGGTGCGGGTGCGGGCGCTCAGTTCTGGTCCTTCAAGCACCTGGGTGTTCGGGTCGGGGACGCCCGTGGATTCGCCGCCGCCACTCACTGCGCCGACGAACCCGAGCGTCACTCCGAGTAGCAAGACTCTGTCGGTGTCCTGGACCGCCCGCCCGGGCACGGTGACGGGCTTCGACGTCCACTACACGTCGGCGCCCACTTCGGGCACCGGCGCTGTCGCGAACGACGCGGCGGCCCAGGGCAACGACCCCGCCACCGCCTGGGTGGCGGTTTCCCGCAGCGGCACGACGACCTCGCAGACGATTACAAACCTGACCCTCGGCACGACCTACCGGGTCAGGGTGCGCGCGGTGAACGCCAACGGCAACAGCGCCTGGGTGTTCGGGCCGGAGACGACCGTGGATTCGACGCCACCCGACGCGCCAGCGAACTTAGGGGTGAGGGCGGTCGCGAGCACCGCAGCGTGCGTGGAGTGGACAGCGCCGGAGAACAACGGCTCCGTAGTCTGGGAATACGCTGTCCAATACGAGCGTGCGGGTCAAACGGGTAGCGCTATTAGATTTGCACCCAATGCTAACGTACCGAACCCCCCGACTGATATCTGCATCTCCGGATTGACTCCAGAGACGACCTACGAGATAAAGGTGCAGGCAGAGAACAAAAGAGGCTGGGGCCCATATTCGCAACCACTGTCTTTTGTTACTCCGCAGGCTAGCCAGGTACCGCCAGCCGACGCGCCAGCGAACGTAGTGGTGTTGTCGGTCACGAACACTGCAGCGAGGGTGTCTTGGGCGGCGCCGACGAATAACGTCGCCGCCATCACGGCCTACGAAGTGCACTACACCACGGCGCCTGTCACCGGTGCCAACGCTGTCGCGGACGACGTGTCGACCACGGGCACCGACCCCGCCGCCGCCTGGGTGGCGGTCTTCCGCGGCGGCACGACGGCCTCGCAGACGATTTCGGGTCTGACCACTGGCACCGCCTACCGGGTGCGGGTGCGCTATCACCTGAGCGACTCCAACGTTTCGAACTGGGCCTTCGCCCAGGGCACGCTGGCGAGATCCACACCGTCCCTGGCCCAGGCGACAGCGAATGGCACGACCCTGACGCTCGCCTACAGCGATTTGCTGAACGAGAACTCCGTTCCTCCGTCCACGGCCTTCACAGTGAAGATGGATGGCGAACCAGTCCGTCTGGCCGGCAGCAACCCCGTATCGATCAGCGGCGCGGCGGTGATCCTAAGCCTGGCCGAGGCGGTGGACGCCGGGCGGAAGGTGACGGTGAGTTACCGTCAGTTGCCGGCCAGCGATCCGATCCGGAACAGCTGGTCCTACAAGGCGTTTGAGTTACTCAATCAGCCTGTGACGGTCAGCGGCATCTGCGGGCGCACCCCTGTCGTCAGGGAAGCCATTCTGAACGAGTTGGAGTATCTCATCGGCACTGCTCCAGATTGCGCGGACGTCACATCGGCTCAACTGAGCAGCATTATCGGTGAGGCTTCTCATGGCAACGAAGTCCTGTTTCAATCCTTGACCAATGTCAGCAGCTTGCGGGAGATCGACTTCCGGGGGCTCTCCTCTCTTGAGACGCTTGGCATTTCGGGCACCCGAGACGCAGTACACCGAGCGGAGCTTCTGAATCTGAATCGGCCTCCTAGCGAAATCAAGCGCCTCTCCTTTCCCCTGACCAGTCTGCCCGAGAATCTCTTCGACGGTCTCTCCTCGTTGAAGGGGCTCGCAATATCGGGAACCGGCGTGACCAGTCTGCCCGAGAATCTCTTCGACGGTCTCACCTCGTTGGAGCGATTGTCCATTGAAGGCAATCCCGCCTTGACCAGTCTGCCCGAGAATCTCTTCGACGGCCTCTCCTCGCTAAGGGGACTTATTTTGGTTCAGAGTCCTTCCCTGAGCGCTCTGCCCGAGAATCTCTTCGACGGCCTCACCTCGTTGGAGACACTCTCCATTTCTGCCACCGGCCTGACCAGCGTGCCTGAGGATCTCTTCGACGGCCTCACCTCGTTGCAGACTCTTAATCTGACCCACAACCGGAAATTGAGCACTTTGAGTGCGAACGCCTTCAACGATCTCACGAACCTTAAGAGTCTCAAGATTATCTTTAGTTCCCTGAGCAGCCTGCCCAGGAACGCCTTCAACGGCCTCTCCTCCTTGACTGGTCTCGCTCTTAACAACAATGCCATCACCAAGGTGCATCCGACCGTCTTCAACGGCCTCTCCTCCTTGACGAATCTCAACCTCGGCAACAATGAACGAATTCAGTTCAGGGGTGTTCATACCGCTCGCGGCGACAATGCCCTGAGCAGCTTGCCTCCGAACCTCTTCGAGGGCCTCACCTCCTTGACTCATCTGAGACTTAACTACATTTCTCTGCGCAGTTTGCCTCCGAACCTCTTCGACGGCCTCCCCTTGCGACATCTCTATGTGGAAGGTAATCCCTGGCTGCGCGGCTTTCCGACGGATTTGTTCGCCCCCTCGCACTCGTTGTGGGTGCTACAGGTGAACAACATCGGTCTGACCTGCTTGACCCCGGCCCTGGCCCAGAGAAAACAGCTCTTACACGATGGCGATGAAAACGCCTTGCCGGAACGCAACTTACCGGATTGCCCCGCGGTATCGCTCTCGGCCTCGCCGAGCTCGGTCAGGGAGGGCTCTCCGGTGACGATCACGGCGACGGTGACTGCTGCTGCGTCGCGCGATCGGAGGATCTTGCTGTGGACGACGCCGGGCACGGCTGAGACCCGGGAGAACTACGGCACGGGAGATATCGGCGGTGACGACGACTACGTACCGCTGCAACAAATCATCATCCCCGCCGGCCAGACGAGCGGCACGGGCATCGTGCAGACGATCCGCGATGGGGACAAGGACGACGAGACCTTCACGGTGGCGCTGTTCAGGGAGGGGTCGTCTCAGATGCCCGGGCTGTCGCACGGCTCTCCGTCCTCGGTCGAGGTGACGATCAAGGAGACCGCCAGTGTCTCGGTCTCCGCCACGTCCCTGGTCGAGGAGGGCTCCCCGGTGACGGTGACGGCGACGCTGTCGGAGGCGCTGCCGCGGGCGGTACGCATTCCGCTGGTTCAGCGGCAGGGCACGGCGGAGCCGGGCGACTACGAGGAGCTCAGTACCAGCAGTCGACTTGGCGGGACCTTCGAGATCGACATCCCGGCCGGCCAGACGACGGGCACGGCCACGATCCGGACGACGCGGGACGCCGACGGCGACAACGAGACGTTCTCGGTGGCGATCGACTCGCCCTTCCTGCCGTCGGTGTTGCAGTGGGGCGACCCGCTCGAGGCGCAGATCACTATCATAGACAGCGCCCAGCTGGCGCAGATATACGTGTCGGGTCCCCCCGACTTCGTGGTCCACGAGGACCGCGACAGTGGAGCGCGCTTCGTCGTGCACCTGCCCCGCGCGGTACCCCACCCGTTCACTGTGGACTACACGACGAAGGACGGAACGGTATCGACCCAGTACAAGCCGAGGCCGAAGCCGTATGTGGCCAATGACTGCGGGGTCGACCAAAACGGCAACAGCCTAGACAACTACAACTGGTGCAAGATTCCCAACAGTCCCGCGGCGACGGCGCCGGCGGACTACACGACGACGGCCGGCACGCTGACCTTCGCGCCGGGCGAGACGCGGAAGCTCGTATTTGTGCCCATCGTCAACGACACGGTGTCGGACAGCGACGAGAACTTCCGCTTCGCGGTCATGAACCCGTCGGCGGGGGCGCGCATCGCTTACGGCGAGAATTCGGTGGTCATCCTCAACGACGAGGCGGACTTGAGCGCGCTGACGGTCGAGGGCGCGGCAGGGTCAGGCGGGCCATGGTCGGCGTTGGACATCGGCGCGTTCGAGGCGGAGACGACGGACTATGCGGTGACGGTGCCGCACGGGACGACGCACGCGCGGCTGGCGCCAACGGCGGCGGAGCCCGACACGACGATGAGGACGGGCGCCGGATCGAATCTTGAGGCGGTAGGGAGCGGCGAGCCGGGACCGGCGGTCCCGCTGGAGGCCGGCGAGAACACACTCATCGTGGCGGCGGTGGCCCAGTCGGGAGCGCGGAAGACCTACACGGTGACAGTGACGGTGACGCGCCAGGCGGGGCCGGTCGTGGCTGCGCCGCTCGCCGATGTCGGCGAACTCGAGGCGGGCGTGAGCCGCAATATCTCGCTCTCCGGCGTGTTTACGGACGACGATGGCGACAGGCTGACGATCAGCGCCGGTTCATCCGATACGAGCAAGGCCGCAGTATCCGTCGCCGCCGACTCGTCTGCGCTGACGCTCAGCGGAGTAGCGCCGGGCACGGCCCGGATCACGGTCACGGCGCAGGACTCGGACGGTAACAGCGTCAGCGATGCCTTCGACGTAACGGTGGTCAAGGACAACAACCCGCCCACGGTAGCCAGCGCCATCGCCGACGCGACCATCACCAACGAAAGCGGCACGAGCGAGGTATCGCTGTCCGGTGTCTTCACCGACGCTGACGGCGGCGACCTGACGGTCACGGCGAGTTCGTCGGCTGAGAGCGTGGCAAGCGTCGCGGTGTCCGCTGATTACTCGACGCTTACGGTGAGCGCCAAGTCTCGCGGAACGGCGACCATCACGGTCACCGCCGACGACGGGTACGGCGGCTCGGTGGTGGACAGTTTCACCGTCAGGGTGAAGGCTGCGCCGGTGGTGGCCTCGGCCATCAGCGACGTCAGTGAGCTGAAGGTTGAAGCGACGCAGGAGGTGTCATTGTCCGGAGTGTTCAGCGACGGCGACGGGGACAGCCTGACCGTCACGGCGTCATCGTCGGACAACGCCAAGGCCACCGTGACCGTGGCCGCCGACCAGTCCGCGCTCACGGTCACCGGAGTGTCCGGGGGAACGGCGACCATCACGGTCACGGCCCAGGACACGGACGGCAACAGCGTGGGCGACGCCTTCGAGGTGTCGGTGGCCGGGGCTGAGCCGCCGGAGGGGCCGGAGCCGTGGAACATCCGGGTCGTGCCGGGGGACGGCACGCTGACGGTGACCTGGAACGTCGGCTCCCGGGACGGGTTCGATGACTCGGAGATCCGGCACGCCCTGCGCTGGAGCCAGGAGCCCGGGTACGCCAAGTGGAACAACCCCCGCGACCCCAGGGCGGTGGGCCGCAACGACGGCGTCCACGTGCCGCCCGGGGAGAACAGATACGTCATCACCGGCTTGGAGAACGGGGTGACCGCCGGGGTCATGGTGAGGTCGTTCACCGGGCATCGGAACAACATGAGCGAGCGCGACCCCACGTCCAGCAAGTGGGTGCATGTCAGGGGCGAGCACACCACGCCGGTGGCGCCGATAACGATGCGCCCACGGTCGCCGACGCCATCGCCGATGCGACGATCGCAAGCGAGAGCGGCAGGCATCACGTCTCGCTGTCGGGCGTGTTCTGGACGCCGACAGGGATGATGTGATGATCAAAGCTGTGTCCTCGGCTGAGAGCGTGGCCACGGGCGCGGCCAATGACCGTGACCGCCGCCGACGGCGCGGGCGGACGGTCTCGGACACGTTCGGTGCGGTTAAGCCGCGCCGGTGGCCGCGCTCTCAGCCGAGGACACAGTTTTGATCATCAGATCATCCCTGTCGGCGTCCGAGAAC
>JAPOQB010000662.1 GCA_026710965.1 Deltaproteobacteria bacterium
CCCGCCGGACTCCCCGACCCGAACGTTCCTCCATGGGTCCGTTCCCCGCGGTCATGACGGTTCCTCCGGTATACGGTCGCCGCGCACGGGAAGGATCTGGTGTTGGTAGAAAAGCGTCGGGAACAGGTTTCCCCCGGTCACGAACGCCTCGGGCGGCAACGCAACGCAGACCTCCACGACGATGACCATCTCGCCGGGCTCCATCCCAAGCGTCCGCAGCGCACTTCCTCCCGAATCCCCTAGCCGTCCACAGGACTCGCCGAACCCCGCTGGGGGAGACTCGGGGTCTTCACCGATGGCGATCTTGCGATTCCACTGCACCACGATCGGAGGATCGGGCTCCTCATCGGTCGCAACGGGCCGGCTGACCGCCGACACCACGAAGGCTGCCTGCGACGGCGACCTGATCTCGTTGCGATGCAAGAACTTGGCCAGGTCTTTAATGAACGCCTCGTTCGGGGCCGCTTCCAGCGAGACGTAGTCCGCCATGGTAGTCGCCGCGTGCAACGCCAACCCCTGCGCCCCGATCATCCGGTACAGATCCAGGCCGCCCACCGTCGCCGCGACGATGAGAACGGAGCCGATCACGAACTCGACGCTGACCGAGCCCCGCCTGTCCCGCGTCCAGGACGAGAGACTTCCGGAGAACCGGCCCGTCAGTGTGTTCACCAAGGTATTCATGGAACTTCCGCGAATATGATCGTGGGCTCCGCCGGCGCGGGTTCCTACAATCCCGCGGTGCGTTCGTTCCTCGCCACCGCCAACGCGCGGACGGCGACGTCGTCGGCCAGGAGCTCTTGTTGCATCCGGCGAAGCGGCGTCTGGGGTTCGAAGCGCAGGCGGACCACCACCATGTCACCCTTGTCCCCACCAAGCCGACCGTACCCGCCTTCGGACAACGCGCCCAGCAGCATCGCCGAAGGGTTGTCGTAGGCACCGATCTCGATCGTCAGCCGATTGGGATCCAGACTGTCCCCAACCTCGGCCCATATGACCTCCCGCGCCCGCTTGATCAACCCCTCCTCGGTGGCCGCGGGGTCTTGCAGCGCGTTGTCTCTCGCCACAGCGTGGGCCGCCCGATCCAGTATGTCGTTGACGAACAGCCAACCCGCGACTTCAAACACGCCGCCCACCATGACGACTATGAAGCAGAGGCTGCAGACGCTCTCCAGCGCGACTGTCGCGCACCGCGCGGACCAAAAGTGTAACGTCGAGCATGTGGAGAACCGAGTTGACATGTCCAATATAACAAGCACAAATCGTGCCACGAAGCAGAACGGGCGGAATCGCTACGGTTCAGGCCAATTGAGAGCCGGCGCATAGCGACCGGAAGCCTGGCTGTGTTGCAGAATGATTGGGCGAGCACAATCGTCGGCCCTGGGGAAGGGCCGCAAGTCGTTGATTTTTGTAAGATATTCTATAATTTTGAGATAATATTGCAGAATGTAACATGATTGCAAAACGCAACACGCCCGAGCTGGCAAACAGGTTCAATCCTTGTGCGGCAGGCCGTGTCTCTTCAGTTTTCGGTGCAGGGTTACCCGGTTTATTCCCAATGCCTGGGCCGCCTGCGTGATGTTGTTGCCCGAGGCTTCGAGCGCTTGGACCAGCGCCCGCCGCTCGACTTCCACCAGAGGCAGGACTGACGCCGGTGTGGGGTGATCATTCGCGGAAGCATGGGTCCCGAAGAGATGGGGCGGGAGACTTTCCGCTTGCAGCACGTCGGTCTTCTCCAAGAGAACGGCGCGCTCGATCGCGTGATCAAGCTCGCGCACGTTGCCGGGCCAATCGTGCTGGAGCAGCAGACGCAACGCCGCCGCGGAGATGCCGCTCGTGGTCCGACCGCTGCGTTCGGCGTGTTTGTTCAAGAAATGGTTGGCCAGCAAGGGGATGTCCATCCGGTGCAGTCGGAGGGGTGGAACCACGATGGGGAACGCGGCGATGCGATAGAACAGGTCCGCCCGGAACTCCCCTGCCTCGACCGCGGCCTCCAGGTCCTTGTTGGTTGCCACGATCACCCGGACGTCGATGGGTATGGTGACGCCCCCGCCCACCCGCTGTATTTCCCGCTCCTGCAGCACCCGCAACAGCTTGGCTTGGAGCGCGAACGGCATGTCGCCGATCTCGTCGAGGAGGATCGTCCCCCCCTTGGCGCCCTCGAAGGCGCCGATTCTCTGCCTCGTGGCCCCGGTGAAAGCCCCCCGTTCGTGGCCGAACAACTCACTCTCCATGAGGGACTCGGGAATGGCGGCGCAGTTGATGGCCAGAAACGGCCTGTCCTTCCGCGGGCTGTTGAAATGAAACGACTTGGCCACCAACTCCTTGCCGGTCCCGCTCTCGCCCCGGATCAGCACCGTAATGTCGCTTTCCGCGGCCTGCCTCATCAGCGCATACATCTGCTGCATGGGAGGGCTGTCGCCGACTATGCCCTCGAAGGAATGGCTTGTCTCGAGCTCCGTGCGCAAGCGCAACACCTCGGCTTTCATCCGCTCCGCTTCCACCTCCTTGGATACGTCCCGGTACACATAGAGGCGGCCCATGACCTCTCCCTGACCGTCATGCACCGGCGCGGCCGTCCGATAGAACAGCCGCTGTTCCGGCACCGTACCTGCGCCGCTTTCCTCCACCAGGTCGCCGCCGTCCTCCTTGAGGATGAACCGGCTCTTGACGGCCTTCAGGTCCGGCTCCTGAAACCGCTCCTGGAACTGCTGGGCGAGGACTTCCGCCGAAAGCTCCTTCAACTCGCCCTCCGTCAACTCCGCCAGCTTCTCGTAGCCCTGATTGGCGAACACCAGGCGCCCGTTGAGGTCGTACATGGCCATGGCCTCGCCGGTAGCATCGAGCACGGCTCCCAGCCTTTGATGGCCGATGACCAGTTGCCGCCTTTTCTCCGCCAACTCCTGTTCGACGTTCCACTTGCCGACCAGAGACAGCGTGATCTGCTGGATCTCCTCACGCGCGAAGGGCTTTCGAATATAGAGCACCTTGTGAAGCGGCTCCACGTTCCGGATGATCTCGGGCAGAGACCTGTCGGTGTAAGCGGTCATGATGACGATCTCGACGTCGCCGTCGACCTCCCTGATACGGCGGATCGTTTCGATACCGTCGACGCCCGGGGGCATCCGGATGTCGATGTAGGCCACGGCAAAGGAACGGGTCCGTGCCTTTGCGGCTCTCACGATGTCGCAGGCTTCCTCCCCGCTCCGCGCGTGCAGCAACTCGAACGCGGGCAAAAAGAACTGCTCATCCTCGATGACGAACGCCGCCGCCAGCTCCTTCGCCGACGCCTCCGACGGTTGGGGCGTCAACATTTCAATAAAGTCGTCGTGGATCTCCTTCTGATCGTCGACGATCAAGACGCGCCTGTTGGCATATTCCTTGAAATCCATGGTGCCATCCTCGTGGTCGTATACGCGAGCCAGGTGTTTACGTCGTCGACCCCGCAGGGAGCCGCAGCTTGATGCGCGTGGTCGCTCCCTTGCCGGCGCCATCGCTCAAAAGTTCGATCCATCCACCCGAGCCAACGACGAAATTGGCGGCCGAATGGAGACCGAGCCCGGCGCCCGATTCTTTCGTGGTGTAGCCGGCGGCGAAGAACATACGGGTGTCCTTGTCGCCGAACCCGATGCCGTTGTCGCTCACTTCAAGGTTGAGAAACTCCCCCTCGATGCCGGCCCGTATCCGAATGCGAGGCTCTTCCTCGAGTCCGTCCGATCCTGCAAGCTCGTGAATCGCCTGCACCGAGTTCTTGATCACATTCACCATCATCTGATGAAACTGACTCTCCTGAGTCCTGATCTCGTCCGGCGCCTCCGCACAGTCGACGTCGATCCGGATACTGCCGTTGTCGAGGGGGTCCCGCACCACGTTGACGGCATCCGAGAGCGCATCCCGAAGGTTGACCTCTTTCAAGCTCATCATCGAAGCCCCGGGCGACTTTTGAGTACGCACGATGTCGGCGATGTGCTGCGCCCTGTCCCTGACGCGTTTGACCGTCCTTACCAACCCTCTGTTGCGCCTCACGAAGTCTTCGGCCAGGGCGATAATGAACGGCATCACCTTCTGGCCTTGCGGATCGTTCTCGATGTAGTCGATCCAATCATCCGCGTGCGGTTCTATGGCGTCGGCAAGGGCGCGGAGACGCCGCACCAACTGATCGTCCGTGAGATTCCGATAGAGAGTCTCGGTCCCCGTGGTGACGCTGTTGATGGCGTTGCCGATGTTGTGCAGGATGGTATCGACTACCTCCAACCGTCCTTGCGCGAAGGCCCGCGTCAATGCCTCTTCGGCGAGCACCCGATGGGTGACGTCGCGGAAAATGATGACCCCCCCTCTGATCCCGCCGATTTCGTCCAGGAGCGGCCGCGCGCTCGCCCAGATGAAAATGCCGCCGTTCGGGTGGCTCGGCCGGCGTACGAAGATCCTCATGTCGTCCGTGGCCTCGCCGTTGAAGATGGCCCGGGGAAGCGGCAGGTCCTCGTTCTTGATGGGGGTCACACGATCGGGATAGTAGTAGACGTCGGCGGGTTTCTCCGACCATTTGCCCTGGCGCCTGACGAAGTATTCCTGATCGAGAATCTTCTTGGCGCCGGGATTGACGTACAGGAACTCTCCGCTGTCATCGCTGACGATGATGCCTTCATGGATGCTGTCCAAGATGGTTTGCAGCAGCTCTCTCTGTTCCCTCAGCTCACCGATGGTCTGTTCCAGGCGGCTTTCCGTCGCTTTCCTGCTGGTAACGTCCCGAAAAACGACGAGACCTCCTCCCTGCCCGTCGTGCATGTCCTTCAGGGGCCGGCCGGTGACACTGACATACGCGCCCTGCGGCTTCTGCTCGTTGCGCACGAAGACCTCAACCCCGTCCGTCGCCTGACCGCGCATGGCAAGCACGAGCGGATTCTCGTCCACCGGCAGGAGCGTTTCCTTGTCGAGACGATACACACCATGCAGCGCGGCCCATTCGGCGATGTTGTCGTTGGGTTCACGCATGCCGCCGATCCGTACCGCGCCTGAATTGAAAGTCAGGCGACGTCCGTTTCGATCCGTGGCGATGACGCCCTCTTCCATACTGTTGAAGATGACGTTCATCACATCGACTTGATCCCGCATCTCATCGATCTCGCGTTCCAACCGGCTCCGGGTCTCTCTATGCCTGCTTTCCCGCTCGCGCAGAGAAAGAGCGGTCATGAGGCTCAAGCTCAGTTGCCGCTCGTCGAACGGCTTCAGCACGTAGCCGAGCGGATAGGCTGTTGGAGACGGTGGAGACGGGTTTCCCTCGGCGCCATCCGTCAGACAGACCACGGGAATGTCGAGTTCGCTCCCGATCCCTTCGGCGGCTTCCAGGTCGAGGTCGATCAAGGCCGCATCGGGAGCCGTTTCCGCCGCCTTTTCAACCGCTTCGGCCGTGGACGCGGCCACAGAGCACACGTTGTATCCGAGACCTCGCAGGCGTTGCTCCAGACCCTCGGCGCCGGGACCGTCGCTCCGGACCACCAGTATCCTTGCATTCGTCATCGCGTTCTTGTTCCCTCCCATACTTTCACGCCTGCCAATTGGTGCCCCGCCAGAAGCGCAACGTGCACAAGGGTACAACAATTTCCATGAGTACACCAAATTTGATGTATATCAACCGGGCAGAGACCGTGGCAGCCGGGCTACCGCCAACGGAGGAGAGGCACGATGCTGGCGTAGTCGTCCGTCCAGGCCCGGACGCGGTCGGGAGATCCGAGAGGAACCCAGCCGGCATCGAGATCGAGCGCCCGGAACGTGCCTTCGTCGCGGGTCAGGACCACTACAGTGGATGATGTTGAGGGCTTGGGCAGTGGCAAGTCCTTCGGAGCCACGTAGCGCTTGACACGCGCAAAGAGCCCCGCGTGGTCGGCCAAGGCCGCGAGCACGGGCTCGAGGTCGAGAGCCCGATTGGATATGTGGACCGCGAGGATGCCGTCCCGGGCAAGGACGCGCAGGTAGATCCGGAGCGCCTCCAATGTGAGCAGGTGGACCGGGATCGCATCGGAGGCGAAGGTGTCGAGGGCAAGAAAGTCGAGGGTTCTTCGTTCGCGTTCGAGGAGAAGACGCGCGTCGCCGACGGCGATGGCCGCATCCGGTGCGCAGTTGCGCAGTGCGGCGAAGTGGGTCCGGGCGAGGCGCACCACCACCGGGTCGATCTCGTAGATGCGCACC
>JAPOQB010000862.1 GCA_026710965.1 Deltaproteobacteria bacterium
CCAGCCACACCAAACCGCACTCGTCGTTGCGTGTGTTGTCCGCGACGGCAAGTATTGGGGCCCGCTGAGCTTCTGAAATGGTGGCAAGAAAGGGAACCTTCTAATGGTTTTTCCCCGGCATTGCAAGAACAAAAAGGGCCTTCTGATTTTTCGTAATAATTTCCACGGGATCGCCGTGCGGGCTCCGGGTTGTGAGGAAGAGGTCACCCATGGGTAGATGCATTTCAGGCTTTTGCTCAACCGCGCGTCGTGATTGGGACGGGGTTCGTGAGTAGGCGGTCGTCGCTTTCGGCGGGTCTCTTCGAGCGCTCGACCCGGGTGGTCCCCGGAGGCGTGAACAGTCCGGTCCGGGCATGGAGCGCGGTGGGCGGCGAGCCGGTGTTCGTCGGCCGAGGCCAAGGCGCCCGGATCTTCGATGAAGACGGCCGCGGCTACCTTGACTACGTTTGCGCTTGGGGTCCGCTGATCCTGGGCCACGCGCCGCGCCCGGTGGTGGAGGCGGTGGTCCGGGCGGTGCCGGAGGGGACGGGGTTCGGCGCCCCGACCGCAAAGGAGCTGGAGCTGGCGGAACTGGTGTGCGAGCGCATCGCCGGCATCGAGCAGTTGCGGCTGGTGAATTCGGGCACCGAGGCGACCATGAGCGCCATACGGCTGTCGCGCGGGTACACGGGCAGGAACAAGGTGCTGAAATTCGACGGTTGCTACCACGGCCACGTGGACGCGTTGTTGGCCAGGGCCGGTTCGGGTGTGGCCAGCTTCTCCCTCCCGGACAGTGCCGGCGTGCCGGAGAGCTTCACCGGCCAAACCCTGATCGCGGACTTCAACGACGTGGCTTCGGTGCGGAACCTGGTGCGGGAAAACCATCAGGACCTGGCCGCGGTGATTGTCGAGCCGGTGTGCGGCAACATGGGAGTGATCCCGCCCGAGCCCGGTTTCCTGGAGGCCTTGCGGGAGCTGACCCGCGAATACGGCATCGTGCTGATCTTCGACGAGGTGATCACCGGCTTCCGGGTGGCCCGGGGCGGCGCTCAGGAGCGCTACGGCGTCACCCCGGACCTCACCTGTCTCGGCAAGATCCTCGGCGGAGGACTGCCGGTGGGAGCCTTCGGCGGGCGGCGGGAGATCATGAGCTGCCTGGCGCCGGCGGGGCCGGTCTATCAGGCCGGCACCCTCTCGGGAAACCCGGTGACGGTGACCGCGGGGCTGGCCACCCTGAAGGAGCTCGCGGCGCCGGAGGTGTACCGGGAGCTGGAGGAGAAGGGGCGGCGGCTCGAGGAGGGTCTCCAGGGGGTGCTCGATCAAGGGATACGGGGCACGGTCAACCGCGTCGGCTCCATGCTGACGCTGTTTCTCGGGCCCGATCGGGTCGGTGCGCCAGCCGATGCACGGACCTCCGACCGGGACCGTTTCGCGCGGTTCTTCCACGGCATGCTGGCGCGCGGGATCTACCTTCCGCCCTCGCCCTTCGAGGCGCTGTTCGTGTCCCTGGCCCACGGCGAGGACGACATCGCCGCCACGGTGGCGGCCTTCGCCGACTGGGCCGAGGAAGACTCGCGGCGTTGACCGGCCGCGGCCCGCATGTTAGTAAATCCTCCCCAGTGAGCAACGAAAGCGGAGACGGCCCGCCTCCAAAGAGTCCCATTCTCTTCCGGGCCGCCAAGTACACGGCGGTCGGCTTTGAATTCCCCTCGACGGTCGGAGCCGGTCTGGTCCTCGGTTACTACGCGGACCAGTACCTCGGGACTTCCCCGTGGATGGTGCTGGTGCTGGGACTTCTCGGTCTGGTGGTTGCCTTCTGGCGGCTGGTGATTTTGTTGCGTCACTTCTCGGCGGAGCACAAGTGAGTTGGGAAGCCCAAGGTCTGCCGGTGTTCCGGGTGGAGCTCTGGCACGGGCTCCTGGTGCTGGCGTCGATGGCGCTGGTGCCGCTGGAGTGGGTGGAGCCCGGCGGCCTCCTGCTGGGGGGCCTGTTCATGGGCGTCAACTTCCTGCTCCTGGCGGTGGGGGTTCGTTGGGTCATCGCCCCGTTCGCGAGCAAGGGGCGGGTCCGGGCAGGCGTGGCGTTGCTGATTCTGAAGTTCTGCTTCCTGCTCGGCGCCTCCTGGGTCCTGCTGACCCGGATCGCCCCGGACGCGGTGTCATTCGCGGTAGGGGTCAATTGCCTGATCCTGGCGATCCTGTGGGATCGCCTCTACGACACGAGATTCGGTAGGTAAGATGGGACATCATCCGTTTACTTGGTACGACCTGTTGCCGGCGGCATTGCAAGGCGTGGTGCCCTTGCAGATCTTCTTCTCGCTGGTGTCCATGGTGCTGCTGGTTCTGCTGGCGTTGGGCGTCCGGCGCCGGCTGCTGGACACGCATGACGCGGTGATCCCCAGCGACCGCATCACGCTGGTGAACATCTTCGAGCTGCTGATCGAGTTCGTCATGGGCCTGAGCGACAGCATCATCGGCCACAAGGGACGGCAGTACCTCTCGCTCTACGGCACCTTCTTCATCTTCATCCTGCTTTCCAACTTCATCGGCCTGGTTCCGGGGTTCTCGCCCCCCACGAGCAATCTCAACATTACCCTGGGGTTGGGGCTGATCTCATTCGGCGCCTATCACTATTTCGGCGTCCGTGAGCACGGCGGCGGCTACCTCAAGCAGTTCATGGGTCCGTTTCTGGTGATTGCGCCGCTGTTCTTCCTGATCGAGATGTTCTCGCACATGTTCCGGCCGCTCACGTTGGGGCTGCGGCTGGCATTCAACATGTTCGCGGACCACCTGGTGGTGGAGATTTTCACCGGCCTCACCTACGTGGTGATCCCGGTGCTGTTCTACCTGCTGGGGGCCCTGGTGTCGGTGATCCAGGCCTTCGTTTTCACCCTGTTGAGCATGATCTATGCATCCCTGGCGTTGAGCCATGATCATTGAGCGCCGCGGCGGCCCGTGGAGAGGATGATGAGGAGAGGTTGGCCAGCCTATCCGTAGCGCCGGAAAGGAGAGAAAGATGAAACAGACGACAGCCTTTGTTCTGACGGGATTGTTCGTGCTGATCCTGTCGGGCATCGCTTCCGCGGCCGAGGCCGCGAGCGGGAGCTCGGCCGGCATGGTCCCGGGCATCATTGCACTGGGTGCCGGGTTGGGCATCGCCATTGCGGCCTTCGGCTGCGCGCTCGCGCAAGGCCGGGTCGGTGGCGCCGCCATGGAAAGCATCGGCCGCAACCCCAACTCCGCCGACAAGATCTTCACCCCGTTGATCCTGTCCCTGGCCCTCATCGAGGCGTTGGGCATCTACGCCCTGATCATCGCCTTCATTCTCGCGGGCAAGGTCTAAGTGTATCCGCGCCGCCGAATACGCGGCGCAACCAACCGCCACGACGCGGGGTCGCCACCCGGTGGCCTCGCGCCGTGATTCCCCACCCCAACTCAGGGCATGCCCACCGGATGCAGCTTGACCCCGGTGTACTTGAGGATGTCCCCGACGGTGTCGAGCTTGTAGGGTTTTTCGTAGAAGATGTCGCGGATCCCCGTGTTGACGAGGACCTTGAGGCAGTGGATGCAGGGGGTGTGGGTGATGTAGATGGAGGCTTCCTTGATGCTGGCGCCGTTCTTGGCCGA
>JAPOQB010000864.1 GCA_026710965.1 Deltaproteobacteria bacterium
CCCGGCCCTTGAGAGGCTGAGTCCGATCCAGGACCAGGCCTTGGGCGGCGGAATCATGTGGGTCAGCGGTCACATGTACGTGATTCCGATACTGGTTCTGGTGGCCCGACGGCTCATCGCCGAGGACGACGCGGTGAACGCCGCGGGCGGGGAAGGGGACGGCGGCCTCGCCCTGGGGGCGGACCGATCCACGCGTTGAGTCTGCTCATGAAACGCTATCTTCTTGCCGTTCTCCTGTTTGCCCTGTGCCCCGCGGTCCTGGGCGCCGCCGAAGACGAGCGTCTCAAGAAGTTGGGCTTCCTGGTCCAGGAAGGTCTGGTGGAATCGCCGGCCTTCTCCACCGAGGACGCGGCCGGAAACCCGGTCAACTTCACGTCCTTTCGCGGCAAGCTGGTGGTGCTGAACTTCTGGGCCACGTGGTGTCCCCCTTGCCGTCTGGAGATGCCGGCCATGGAGCGACTGTACCAGGAGTTCCGCGGCAAGGGACTCGAGATCGTGGCCGTCAACTTCATGGAGTCGCGGGAGCAGGTGCAGGCGTTCGCCGAGGAACAGAAGCTGACCTATCCGATGCTGCTGGACGGCAAGGCGGAGATCGCGGAGCAGTACGGCGTGATGCGGTTGCCGGAAACGGTCCTGATCGGGCGCAAGGGCGAGGTCCTTGCCAAGTCCATCGGATACAAGGACTGGTACAAGGACGACGTGCGCGAGCTGGTGGGCGCGTTGTTGGGAGGCGAGGGCGTGGCGCACGCCGCCGCCGCGGTGGCGACGCCCGAGGAGCCGGCGCCGGCGCATGGATACGGCCCCGGGGCCGTCATCGGTGCGGTCGGCCTTGTCCTGGCCGGCTGGGTGGCGTTCCGGATCAGGCGCGGCCGGGCCCGGCGGCGGGCCGGCTGAACGCGGGAGCGGACAAGGCGAATGTGGTCTTTTCCCCAAATCGATCCGATCGCGTTCCAGGTCGGACCTCTGGCCGTGCGGTGGTACGGCCTCATGTACCTGTTCGGGTTCGTCGGCGGGTTCTTCATTGCCCGGTGGCTGGCCCGCAGGAGGGGCCTCGCGCTCAACAACGAGCAACTGGCGGAAGCCATCAGTTACGTGGCCATCGGCGTGGTCCTCGGCGGCCGGCTGGGCTACGTGATCTTCTACAACCTCCCGTTCTACCTGTCCGATCCGCTGCAGGTCTTTGCCTTCTGGCACGGCGGCATGTCGTTCCACGGCGGCCTGCTGGGGGCGGCTCTCGCGGGGTGGTGGTACGTGCGCCAGCAGGGGATGCCGTTCTACCCGGCGGCAGACTGTATTTTCGCGGCGGCGCCCCTGGGCCTCGGACTCGGCCGATTGGGCAACTTCATCAACGGCGAGCTGTACGGCCGTGTCACGGAGGTGCCTTGGGGTATGGTCTTTCCTCATGGAGGTCCGTTGCCGCGCCACCCCTCGCAGCTCTACGAGGCGTTTCTTGAAGGGGGCGTTCTCCTGGCGGTGCTGTTGTGGCTGGGGACGCGTGTGCGGATGGACGGCGCCGTGACCTGGGCGTTCGTCGGCGGCTACGGCATCATCCGGTTCATGGTCGAGTTTTTCCGTGAACCCGACGCTCATCTGGGGCTTGCGTGGGGATTGTCCCGGGGACAGTATCTCAGCGCCGCGATGATCGCGGCGGCCGCGGTGTTCTTCTGGGTGCGGCGTCAGCGTCCGGCCAGGCCGGCCCGTTGAATCCCGCCGCCGGCCGCGGGCGTGCCTATTCGTCCATCTCGCCGAAGTAGTCTCTGAGGATTCGTTCCTTCACGTACTCCAGGGCTCCGAGGTCATGGAGAATGTCGCCGCCGGTGTCGTAAAAGAAGATGTCACCGTTCTTGTTACGGCCCACCGCCATCAGCCATTCGAGCTCGTCCCGGTCTTCGAGCAGGTAGTTGATGGTCTGGCTGGCGCCGTTGCTGTCGATGATGGTGACCTTCGGAGTTACCCGTTTCTTCGGCTGGGTCATTTCTTCCTCCCCGGCACAGTCTACACTAGTTGAAGCCCGTATCTCAACCCTGAAGACGCGGGGGAGCCC
>JAPOQB010000948.1 GCA_026710965.1 Deltaproteobacteria bacterium
CCTCGCCCGCGTCGTCGTCGGTGATCGTGACGGTGGAGAGCCGGCCCATGGCGTGGCGCGCGTAGTGGTCGCCCAGGTCGTTCACCGGGCTGTCCGCCGCCGCGATGCGCAGCTTGATGGTCTGGTCCTCCTCGACCAGGGCGTCGTTGGTGATCGCGACCGAGAGGTCCTGCGTGCGGTTGCCCGTGCTGCTAAACGTCACCGCCTTCGTCGCGATGCTGTAGTCCGCGCCCGTCGCCGTGCCGGCGGTCAGGACCTCGATGGTGAACGTCGTCGAGTTCTGCGGGTTGTGGCTGATCGTGACCGGGACGCTGAGGCTCCCGCCGCTGACGTTCTCGACCACGCTGATCGTGTGCTCCGTCGTCCTCCCGGCCGTCCCGAACCCGATCCTCGCCTCGCCCGCGTCGTCGTCGGTGATGGTCACCGTCGCCAACCCCTGGCCGCTCACCAGCGACCAGCCGCTCACGGCCGTGGAGACCGTCACCGTGAACGTCTCCGAGCCCTCGACCAGGGCGTCGTTGGTGATGGGCACGGTCAGCGTCCCCGTGGTCTGGCCCGGGGCGATCGTCAGCGTCAGCGGCGTCGTGCCCGTGTCGGCCGTGGTGGCCGTGCTGCCGGTGTAGTCGTAGTTGAAGGCGAGCGCCAGCCCGCCCGCCGGCGCGGCCCGCCCCAGCGTCACCGTGAGCCGTGCGCTGGCGCCCTCGTTCACCGTCTTCGTGGACTCGATCCGGAACGTCCTCGGCGGCGCGGGCTGGAACGTCCTGGGCGCCGCGCTCACCGCGGCCGTCACAGAGGCGATCGTCGCACCGTCGTAGTCCGAGTCTGTGCTCGTGGCCGCGTGCGTGATCGTGGAACGGCCCACCGCCACACCCCTGATCGTGAAGCTTTGCGGCGTGTCCCAGTTGGAGCTCGTGAACGTCCTCGACGCCGGGGCCACCCTCGCCCTGGCCGTCGTGCCGCTCGTCGCGGCGATCACGACGTCGGCGGTGGGCTCGGAGTCCAGCACCACCGTGTAGGTCGTCGTCGACCCGGCCCTGACGCTGCGCGACGTGTGGCTGACGGTCACCCCGGCGGTGTCTTCGCCGGTCGCCTCCAGGCGGGTGACGACGATGGTGTAGGTCCGCGTGTAGCGCGTGTCCTCCGCCGTCACCACGATCTTGATCGTGTTCTCGCCCACCGCCAGCTGCACCGGCGTGGCCGGGTCGCCGCCGTTCACCGTCACCGTCGCCCTCGGATTCTGCGCGCGCAGGTCGAAGGTCACCTCGGTCAGGTCGTGGGGCACCGTCGCGGTGTAGTTCAGTATCAGCGGTTCGAACGGAGGGTTCAGGCTCACCGGCCCCTGGGCGCCGGCGTCCGTGGCGCCGGCCGCGATCCACATCGCCACCGCCAGCAGCAGCGCGCCAACCGCCGGCCGCAACGGGACCCGCGCAAGCTTCCTCAAATGCATCGCGAACGCCATCCCTATTGAGGCGAGGTCCGCATTTCAAGCACAGCGAGCAGGGTGTTGTTGTGAGTCTCCCAGCTGAAGTTGGATTGGAACTGGATCACGTACTCGATGCTGCCGGCCGTGAGCGTCAGCCGGGGATGGCCCGGAGACCCCAGGCCGGGGGTCAGCAGCTCCAACTGCTTGCCCGTTCCGTTCTCGCTGCTGCTCCAGGTGATCGCGGACCCGTCCCTGCCGTGGGTGATGTAGCGCACGCTCGCGCTGAACCCGCTGGTGGCCCAGACCGAGCCAGCCTGCCAGGTCGGCGTCAGGGTGACGCGAGCCGTGGCCGGACTCACCTGCACCCAGTGGACGAACTCGGGGTTGCTCAATCCGGCGTAGGGCCCGATCTGGAGCTCGCCGGTGCCGTCGCGGATCGTCAGTGCGAGCTTATCGTCGTCGGCGATCGTGAACTCGACGTAGGTCGTCTCGGCGGCGCCCACGACATAGCCGGCGGCCAGGTTGGCCGTGTCGATGTGCACAAAGAACGTCTCGTCGTCCGCATCAGCATCATCGCTCGTGGGGATGTCAACCGTTTCGCTGACCGTGTTCGCAAGGATGGTTACGCCCGCGCTGCCCCCGGTGACCCCGGAGGTCGCCGAAACGGTAAGCGGGATAATAAAATTAGTCGTCGGCGCCGCCGACAGCGTCACCGTCAGCGTGGCGGTCTCACCCTCCGTCACGGTTGTCGACGTGGCCGATAGCGTCACCGTTACCGCTGCCTGCGCCTGCGCGGGCGCGGCGTGAAGCACCAGGAGCGCGCCCAGCAGTAGCGCGAGCAGCAGAAGGATCCGGGCGCGCCCGCCGCGCAGCGGGCGGCGCAGGGAAGCCGGCATCAGGCCGGACCTCCCTGCGAAACTAGAACGTAGGTTCGGGGGGGGGGGGGGGAAAGGGAACGGGCCCCCCCCAAAAGGCGCGGGGGGCGGGGCATCCCGCGGTCGTTTCTCGTTACACACCTGA
>JAPOQB010000865.1 GCA_026710965.1 Deltaproteobacteria bacterium
TCCCCGCCCCGGTCATTCAACAGGCCATCGCGGGACTGGGAGGCGAAGTCGCGTACGCCGCCACCCAGTGCTTCGTCTGAACAGCCGCTGGGGCCATGGACCTTGAGGATCAAGGTCGAATCAAGGAACTCGCTGAAGAATTCGGAAAGGACGGCATCGTCGTGCTGCTTGGCGCTCCCACCACCGAGAGCAGCCAGGTCCAGTTCGAGACCGTTACCACCGGCGACCCCTCCTACGCCGGCCCCCTCGCCGGCGTGGAGTTGGGCCTCGACGCCTACCACGTCTTCGAACCCAACGTGAAAGCCGCCATCGACCCCGACCAGTACGCCGAAAACATCGAGATCCTGGAGATGGGGCTGGACGCGGACGCGATCGTGGGGGCGTTGGCGGGGATGCGGGCGGGGTAGCAAGCAGCCTTCGTAGGGTGTCCTCGGGTTCGACGATCTCGCCTCTGTCGCCTCGTCATGCGGTTGCGTTATCCAGCGAAGCTCGAAACGGATGCGTCAGGCGAGGTCGTCGTCTCGTTTCGGGACTTCCCCGAGTGCCTCACCTCCGGCGCCGATCAAGCCGAAGCGCTTGTTGAGGCACAGGACGCGCCTGAAGAAGCCATCGCCGGCCGCATTGACGACGACGAGAGGATGCCGACTCCGAGCCGACGGCGCAAAGGCGAACATCTGATCGCTGTCCCGCCCAATATGGCGGCAAAGTTGCCTTCATTACTTCATGGGGGTGGCCGGTTCCGAGACTTGTTCTGGGGGCCGCAGGGCCGCTAGAATGGCTGACGCCATGAACTATCGAGATGTCATCACCATCGAACCCGGAAAGCGCGGCGGCAAACCGTGTATCCGAGGGCTTCGCATTACCGTTTACGATGTCCTCGAATA
Source organism: Deltaproteobacteria bacterium (assembly GCA_026710965.1). GTDB lineage: Bacteria > Desulfobacterota > Binatia > UBA9968 > JAJDTQ01 > JAJDTQ01. The sequence continues at coordinate 885 of JAPOQB010000865.1, forward strand.
CTTGGCATCCGGCATGTCCGAGGATCAAATACTCTCCGATTTTCCCGATCTCGAACGCGACGACATCCGCGCCTGCCTGGCGTTCGCCGCTGACCGGGAGCGCCGCTTCGTTTCGGTGCCATCCGAGTGAGGGGGCAACTCAGTTTTCTGAACGGACACCCACCGAAGGTGATCTGGATCCGACGTGGCAACTGTTCCACCGATGAAATCGAGTCGATTCTTCGGCTATTCTCTGCCGACTTGGCAGACTTCAACTCGGACCCTTCGGTGTCCTACTTGGCTATGGCGTAGTTTGGTGCCTCTGTCTGGCCAAGCGCTGTTTGTTGGAGTCCATTAGACACCACTCCAGAACCGAACTCGTCCGGGCGCGGTCACCACCATGCCCTTCCCTCTCCGTTGCCGGTCGCCGCACAAAGAATCAAGTGAGGCAAGAGTTCGGAAAAGTGGCGACAATTGAGGTACGCAACCAGGTCGGTGGCGCTGAGTTCGAAGAATTCGTCTGTCCGTTTCATTGCGAATGGCCCCGGTCGAGTAGGCCCAATGTCTCACCTCATGGCTTCCACGATCACGGATGGGATGTTCAGATGGACCGCCCCAAGACCCTGTGATAGCCTTCCGATCACACCACTACGAGTACAGTCTTATCCAGGGAGACCCGGCATGGCGAACAACATCCACGGACCCCTCTACTACGAGCGCATGGGCCGCGCCGGGCCGGTGATGGCGTTCATCCACCCGAACCCGATGGACCAGTCGTGCTGGATCTTCCAGATGGCGCACCTGTCGACGTGGTACAGGTGCATCGCCATCGACATTCCGGGGTACGGGCGGTCGCCGAAGGCGGGGGCCGAGCTGACCATGGATGACATGGCGGAGGCGTGTTGGGAGGCGATCGACGACGCAACGCCCGGCGAGGCCGCCATCCTGGTGGGCTCTTCGGTGGGATCGGCCATCGCTCCCTACATGTATCACCAGAGTCCGGACCGGACGAAGGCGATCATCCTGTCGGGCAAGGGGTATTCGACCGACAAGAGCAACTTTCAGCGGCGCATCGACACCTACCGCGCCAACGGCATCGGCTTTCGCTGGAGGTACACGTTCGAGGACTTGAGCCCGGCGTTCCGTGCCACGCCGCTGGCGCATTTCTTCGCCAACCTGTTCACCGAACGCAACGAGTTCGCGGACGTGGACACGATCTGCCACCAGTTCGGGGCGCTTCAGGAACAGGAACCCGAGGGCCATTACTCCGGCATCGCCTGCCCGGTCACCATCCTCACCGGCAGCGAGGACAACGCCCATCTACGCTCGTTCGCCCTGCAGGAACAAATACCGGGTTGCGAGTTGAAGGTGTTGCCCGGAGCCGGACACGCCTGCCAGATCGAGCAGCCCTGGCTTTACGACCGCTTCATGATCGAGTTTCTGACCAAGCACGACCTTTTCCCGGGGACGCCTGAACCATCGGCCGGGTCCTAACGAATATCGAATGATCGTCAGTTTCTGGCGTTCAACAGTCGGGAACCACCGAAACGGAGGAACATCGTGGCGAACAACGTTGAAGGACCGCTCTACTACGAACGCATGGGCCGCACCGGGCCGGTGATGGCGTTCGTCCATCCCAACCCGATGGACCAGTCGTGCTGGATCTTCCAGATGGCGCATCTGTCGACGTGGTACCGGTGCA
>JAPOQB010000866.1 GCA_026710965.1 Deltaproteobacteria bacterium
CTCTTCAGGCTTCGCGCCGTCCGCCCTTCACCGGTTGCCATCGAGTGGGAGCAGTCACGCGAGACCTACCGTATCGGCATCGTCAACCGCGGTTCCGGGGCCTTTACGGAATGCTGGCTGCTGATCGGCGGGCGCGGTTACGAGTTGGGGGACGTGCCACCGGGCGGTGCCCTTAGACGGCAACTGCCCGTGGCTCCCGCGGAGGGCGAAGCGGGGGAGGGCGAGGGTCCCCAGCCCCAGGACGTCCGGTTCGACCAACGGGTGCGCGAGGTCCTGTTGCGGCGCTCGGTATTCCCGGACGGCGAGCCCGCCGACGCTCAAACGGCCTTCCTCATCGGCTGGATTCGGGACGAGAAACCCGAGCTGAGCGTGGAAGACCCCCGGGTCACCGCGCATCACTTCAAGTTGTTCCGCGTGGCCATCCCCTTGGGCGGCGGCGAGGAGGACCTGTGAGACCCTGGGCCAATCCGGTATTCCGGGAGGCCGTGGCGGTCTACTGGGAGGAGGGGCAGGCCGGCGTCTCCTACCTGTTCTACGTGGTCCTCCTGGGCGCGCTGCAGGTGCTGGCGCTGGTGCTCCCCTCGGGTGAGGCGAGGTTCTGGATCGGGCCCGCCTTCCTTTTCAAGTTCACCGTGGTCGCCGCGCTGCTGTTGATCGTCTACCTGACCCTGCGGTTCGCCGGCCTGGAGTTCCTCGCCTGGCGGTTCTCGCCGCTGCGGCACTGGTTCGAGGAGGAGCGGCTCGGCGTGGTGGCGGTGGCGTCGGGGCTGCTGTCCATCCTGGTGGTCCACGGCCTGATCCTGCTGTTGCTGGCGGCGCCTCTGCTGGCCTGGTCCGGCGCCATCGCCCGCGCCCCCCTGGGCGACATGGCATCCATCGTGCCCATGCTGTTCCTGTACGCCGTGGGCTACGGCGTCTGGGGCCTCGTGGGGCTGGCCATGTGGGAGCGCAAGCCCGACAGCCGCCGGGTCTTCATCCGTTGGATCTTCGTCTGTTTCTTCCTGATCTCGGGCGCCTTCGGGGCTTGGGCGCAGACGTTGAATCCGGTGGCGTTTCTGCTCTATCATCTCGGCACCCTGGAGATGACCGCGACGCCCGTGCGTTGGGGTCTGTTGTGGACCCCGCCCCTGGTCCACTGGACCTTCCAGGGTTTGGTGTTCGCCGTGGGCCTGGCATTGCTGGCCCGGGGCCTCAAACGCATCCAGAAAGGCTATTCGTGACCGATCCGGGAGCCCATTTGAAGGAGAAGCTGGCCGACCTGCGCCGCTGGGAACGGCGCAAGCGGCGCGAGCGTCTGCTCCTGGACAGTCTCTTCTTCACGGCCCTGGCCGCCGCCGCCCTGGTGCTGGCGCGGTTCCTGCTGCCGGTGGACGCCGGCCTGCTGTGGTTCGCGCCGGTGGTCTTCGGCGCGGTGGCGGCGGCGGTGTTCCTGCTGCGCCCCTGGCGCGAGCAGGCGTTCATCCGCTCGCTCAGGCAGGTGGACCAAGGGTTGAAGCTCGACGAGCGGGTGCTGACGGCGTGGGAGATCCTCTTCCGGCCGCGGGAGCGGGTTTCCCCGGAAGAGACCCTGGTGGTGGAGGAAGCCGCCGCAAGGCTAGCGACGGAGCCGCTGCGGCCGCTTTGCCGCCGCCGGTTCGCCTGGCATGCGCTGGCCGGGCCGGTCCTGGTGCTGCTGGCGGCGGCGGGGTTGTGGCTGCCCCAGGGCGGCGCCCCCCAGGCGGCCTCGGCGCCGTCGCTCATGGCCCGGGAGCTCCAGGAGCATGCGCGGGAGCTGGAGCAGCGGGCGCGAGAGCAGGACCTGACCGAGAGCGGGCGCATGGCCGAGGCCTTGCGCGAGATGGCCGAACGGCAACTGGACGAGGCCGGCCCGGACAAATCGGGCCTGGAGGCGTCGGTGGGGGCGATGGTGGACGTGCTGGAAGAAATGACCCGGTCGTGGCCCGCGGCGGCGGGACTGGAGTGGCCTGCGCTGTCCGACGCGGCGCTGGATCGGTTGAGGGAGCATCTGCGGCGGTCGGACGCCAGGAAGATGGAGGGCTCGTTCGCGGGGAAGAGCCGGGCCGATCTGCTGGAGTCCCTGGGGCTGTCTTCCCTCGACCGGCGTCCCGGCCGCTCCAGCGACATGAGCGCCGAGGAAGTGCAGAAGTTTCTCGATCGGGTGGAACGGGAAGCCAGGCAGGAGCAGGACCGCCGGTCGCTGGGTTCCACGCAGCAGTTCCTCACCGAGCTGTTGCTCGGGGACGCGCCGGATGAATCCACGGCCCAGGCGACCCGGCCCGCCGATCCCGCCGGTGACGCTGAAAAGGCGCCGGCGGCGGGGCGGCAGCCGGGGAACGAGCCCGGAAAGGGGCAGCAGGAGCCCTTCGACCCGGCCTTCCAGGCACGGGTCCGCACGCATCTGGAGGGGCTCCTGGGCCAGGGCCCGAGCCGGGGGTTCGGATTCAGGGGCGAGGCGCGTCCGGGCGACAGTACCGTGGAGGAGGAAACCGTCGTGGTACGGTACCAAAAGCAGGTGGAGGCGGAGCTTTCCTCCGAGGAGATCCCCGCCGAGTTCAAGGAAACCATCAAGAACTATTTTCTGTCGCTGGGCGTGACACGGGAAAGACCATAGGAGTCAATGTGAACCTGGAAGCTTCGACCGAAGGGATTCGACACCGCATGATGAGCGCCCAGCGCGCGTTCGAGGAAGTCAGGAGCGAGATGGGCAAGGCCGTGGTGGGCCACGAGGAGCTCATCGAGGGCATCTTCATCGCGCTGGTGTGCGGCGGCCACTGTCTGCTGGAAGGGGTGCCGGGGCTGGGCAAGACGTTGATGGTGCGTTCGCTGGGAGAGCTCATGGACCTGAGCTTCTCGCGTATCCAGTTCACCCCCGACCTGATGCCCGCCGACATCACCGGCACCAACGTGGTCAACGAGGACGCCTCCGGGCGCAAGGTGTTCGAGTTCGAGGCCGGGCCGGTGTTCGCCAACATCCTGCTGGCGGACGAGATCAACCGGGCCACCCCCAAGACCCAGTCCGCGCTGCTCGAGGCCATGCAGGACCAGAGCGTCACCGCGGGCGGCGCGGCCCACGACATCCCCAACCCGTTCATGGTCCTGGCCACCCAGAACCCCATCGAGATGGAGGGCACCTATCCGCTGCCGGAGGCTCAGGTGGACCGCTTCTTCTTCAAGCTCATCGTCCGTTACCCCTCCTACGAGGAGATGGGACGGATCGCGGAGCTGACCACGGCGGCGCCCTCGGGGAGCCTGACCAAGGTGCTTGCGGCGGAGGCGGTGCTGGCGATGCGCGAGGCGGTGCGGGCGGTGCCGCTGGCGGGCCCGGTGCGGGACTACGCCGTGCGGCTCGTGAGGGCGACCCATTCCGAGACCGAGCAGAGCACCGAGTTGGCGCGCAAGTACGTGCAGTACGGCGCCAGCCCCCGCGGCTTGCAGGCGGTGATCCTGGCGGCCAAGGCCCGGGCGTTGCTTTCCGGCCGGCCCAACGTGTCGTTCGAGGACATTCGCCGGGACCTGATGCCCAGCCTGCGGCACCGGCTGCTGCTCAACCTGGCCGCCGAGGCTTCCGGCATCGCCCCGGAGACGGTGCTTGAAGAGGTGGTGGACAAGGTGCCGGAGGTGCCCGCCTGATGGCCGAGGCGGAAGCACACCGCTTCCTCGAGCCCGATTTCCTGGCCCGGCTGGACAAGCTGCACCTGGTGGCCAAGCGCTTGAACTGGGGCATGGCGCGGGGGGAGCATCCGACCGTCCGCAAGGGCTACAGCCTGGAGTTTTCCGACTACCGCAAGTACAGCCGCGGCGACGACCTGCGGTACGTGGACTGGAACGTCTACGGACGGCTGGAACGGCTGCTGCTCAAGGTGTTCACCGCCGAGGAGGAGATTACCGTCTATCTCCTGCTGGACACGAGCCTGTCCATGGCGGAAGGCTCGCCGCCCAAGCTGGAGTTCGCCAAGAACGTGGCCGCGGCCCTGGGTTACATCGGCCTCAAGACCCACGACCGGGTGGGGGCGGTGGGCCTGGCCGAGGACGTGACCGCGCAGTTGCCGCCGGCCCGGTCCCGCCGGCAGGTCCTGGCGCTGTTCAACTTCCTCGCGGCGCTGTCCTGCGCCGGCCGCACCAACCTGGAGACCTCGGTGAAGACCTTCACGCGGCGCTATCCGCGCCCGGGACTGGTGGTGCTCTTCAGCGACCTGCTGGATGGGGCCGGTTGCCGCGCGGCGCTGGAAGAGCTGGCGCGGAAACGGCATGAGGTGCTGCTCGTCCACGTGCTCAAGGAGGGGGAGATGCGGCTGGATCCCGGCGGCGACGTGTCGCTGGTGGACGTGGAGACCGACCGGGAGCGGCGGGTCTTTCTCGACCGCGACCTGGCGGACCGGTTCCAGCGCGAGGTGGAGGAGTATTTCGCCGGCACCCAGCGATTCTGTGAAGGCCGGGAGATGGACTACCGGCGCACCACCAGCGACGTCCCCTTCGACGACTTCGTCCTGCGCTACCTCATGCAGGAAACAGGATAATCCGCCGTGCTGTGGCTCTTTCCCGCGGCTTTTCTCTTTCTGCTGGGGGCCGTCCCGGTCATCCTGCTGCTCAACAGCCTGAGGCCCCGGGGTCCCCGGGTTCCGGTTACCGCGCTCTTCCTGCTGGAGAAGGTGCTGCGGGAAAGGCCCATGGGCCGCCGCCTCGGTTGGCTCTGGCGCCGCAACCTGCCGCTGATCCTGCAGCTTCTGGCCGCCCTGGCGGCCATCACCGCGCTGGCGGGTCCGGCGCTGCTCGGCGTGGGCAGCGCCGGCCGCGACCTGGTGGTGGTGATGGACCTGAGCGCCAGCATGAAGGCGGCGGGGGAGTCGGGCTCCCGTTTCGACGCCGCCCGGGCCGAGCTGCTCCAGCGCATCGGGGAGTTGGGCGCCAATGACCGCATGATGATCATCGGGGCGGGCGCCGCGCCCGAGGTGGTGCAGCCGTTTACCCGGGACCGCGCCAGGCTCGGGCAAGCCGCCGAGGGTTTGGCCGCCACCGACGCCGAGGCGCCGGTGAAGGAGGCGGTGCTGCTGGCGCACACGTTTCTCAAGCGCCAGGGGCCGCACCGGGTGGTGGTGATCACCGACGGCGCCTTCAAGGGCATCGAGGAGCTGCCGCTGGCGGCGTCCTACCTCGAGCTCGCGCAGGTCGGGGGCGGCGCGGACAACGTCGGCATCCTGGGTTTCCAGTTCCGGCGCGTGGCGGGCGGGGCGGACGAGTACGAGGCCATGGTGGTGGTGGAGAACTTTACCGAGCGCCCGGTGCATGCGCCCCTCATCGTTACGGTATCGGACCGGGTGGTGAGCCGGACGCTGCTGTCGCTGGAGCCGTTCGCCCGGGAGGTGCTGATATACGGCATCCCCGGTCCCTTGCGGGGCCGCGCCACCGCGCTGCTGGCCATCGATGACGACCTGCACACCGACAACCGCGCCTTCCTGGCCTTCCCCGAGGAACGCCCCACGCGGGTCCTCTACGTGGGGCCGGGGAACCCGTTCCTCGAACGCCTGTTGCGCTATTTTCCCCATGTCACCCTGGCCCGCATCGACCGGATTCCGGTGGACCGGGTCACCGAGCAGGTGGCGGCCTACGACGTGGTGATCCTGGACCGGGTGCCGGCCCCGCCCCTGGTCGGCGGCAACTTCGTCCTCATCCGCACGGTGGCCGAAGGCCTGCCCCTGCGCGTGGCCGGGCAGACGCCGCGGCCGGCGCGGGTGTCCGCGGGTTCCGAGCACCCGCTGGTGGCCGGCGTGCGCCTGGACGGGCTCTACGTCCGGGACGCTCTGGAGCTGGACCCCGGCGGCGGCGTGGCGCTGGCCGAGTCCGAGCGCGGGCCGCTGATCCACGCGGTGGAGTCGGGGGACCTCAAGGCGCTGGTGTTCGCCTTCGATCTCACCCAGTCGGACCTGCCGTTCCGGGTGTCGTTTCCGCTGCTGGTGCGCAATGCCTTCGCCTGGTTCCGGCCCACGGCCCGGGAGTTTCCCGCCAGCCAGGTCAGCGCGGGGCTGCCCTTCGTCGCCGACGTGGGCGTGGACGAGGAGCAACTGGTGTTCGTGGGCCCCTCCGGCGAGAGCCGCTCGGTCCGCGTCCGTGAGCGTGCCGGCACCTATACCGACACCGCGGCGGTGGGTTTCTACCGGTTTCAGGGAAAGCGCGGGGAGGGCGAGTTCGCGGTGAACCTGTTCAGCGAGGAAGAGTCCCGCATCCGCCCCTCGTACCGCGCCGAAGATCCCGCGGGCGCCGCGCCGTCGGCCGTGGACGGCGGCCGGGATGCCCGCTTCGACCTCTGGCCGGTGTTGCTGGTGGTGGCGCTGGCGCTGCTGCGGGCGGAGTGCGTCGTGGTCTGCCGCACCCGCCGGTCGCTGGTCCCGCTGTGGCTGCGGGTGCCGGCGCTGGCGGTGCTGCTGGTGGCGCTCGTGAACCCGCGGATGCTCGCCGAGGATCCCGAGCTGGACGTGGTGATGGCCGTGGACCTGTCCCACAGCGTCGGCGAGGAGGCCCGCACCCGAGCCGTGGACGTGCTGGAGCGCGCCCAGGGAC
>JAPOQB010000622.1 GCA_026710965.1 Deltaproteobacteria bacterium
ACGATGCCTATCTCGGCGGGCTCAACCGGGAGTTGGGCGAACGCATGACCTCGCTCCAGGCCAAGGTGCAGGAGCACGCCGGCGAGACTTTCAACGTGAACTCCCAGCCGCAGTTGGCGCACATCCTGTTCGACAAGCTCGGCCTTCCCAAGACCAAGAAGATCAAGACGGGGTATTCCACCGACGCCGCCGAACTGGGCAAGCTGGCGGGCAGCCATCCCATCGTCGACGCGCTGTTGGAGTACCGCGAGGTGGCCAAACTCAGGACCGGCTTCACCGACTCCCTGCTGAGCCTCGTGAACGATCAGACGGGGCGCATCCACACGACCTACGAGCAGGCCGCGGCCGCCACCGGACGGTTGTCGTCATCGGCGCCGAACCTCCAGAACATCCCGATTCGCGCCGATCTCGGCCGGCAGATCCGCCGCGCCTTCGTGGCGCCGGCGGACAACGTGCTGCTTTCCGCCGACTATTCGCAGATCGAGCTGCGGGTGCTGGCGCACCTGTCCGAGGATGAGAGCTTTCTGGCGGCGTTCGCCCAGGGCCATGACTTCCACGCCGCCACCGCGGCCAAGGTGTTCGAGGTGGACTTGCCGGACGTCACCACGGAGATGCGCAGCCGGGTCAAGCAGTTCTCCTACGGCATCGCCTACGGCATGTCGGCGTTCGGGGTGTCGCAGCGGCTGGGCATCGAGGTGGGCGAGGCGCGGGAGTTCATCGACGCCTATTACGCCCAGTTCCCGGCGGTCAAGGCGTTCCTGGACGCGCAGGTGGAGAAGGCCAAGATCGACGGCTTCACCACCACGATGTTCGGCCGGCGGCGCTATCTGCCGGAGCTCCAGGCCGCCAACTACCGTTTGCGGGCGGTGGGAGAGCGCATGGCCCTCAACGCGCCGATCCAGGGCACCGCGGCCGACATCATGAAGCGGGCCATGATCGCGGTGGACCGGGCGCTCCTGGAGGAGCCGGTGGCACGCATGCTGCTGACGGTCCACGACGAGCTGGTGTTCGAGGTGCCCCGCGCCTCGCTGGAGCGGGCCACGAGCCTGGTCAGCGAATGCATGGAAGGCGCCGCCGAGCTGCGCTGCGGCCTGGTGGTGGACGTCCACACCGGGGAGAACTGGGCGGATGCGCACGCGTAGGGAGATGGCGCCCTTCGACTTCGCTCCGCTACGCTCAGGACGAACGGAAACAGGAACGGCATTGTGTCCGGGACGGGCGAGTATTGTGACTGGGACGGGGCGAGCATTGTGACCGGGACAGGACCGGGATTGTGACCGGAAAGTGACTGGGAAAAGGTCCAGCACCGTTCGTCCTGAGCGTAGCGCCGCGTCAGCGGCGCGAAGTCGAAGGGCGCCATCTCGAAGGACGCCATCTCAAGGGCAGAAGGGAGGTACTCATGACGTGGCTGCAGGAATTCCCAACCCTCGACCAAACGTCGTTACGCGCGCTCAAGAAGGCGTTCGACTCGGGATACCGGTCGTTCTCCAGGAGTTACGGCGACGCCATCGAAGGGTTCTTCGATCCCCTGCTCTACTTCCTGGTGTGGTTCGAGCGGCTCTTGCGGGCCACCCCCTGGTGGCTGGTGATCGTCGTGGTGGCGTTCGTCTGTTACGTGGCCGGCCGCAGCCGGCGGCTGTCCGGCTTCGTGGCCGTGGCGCTCTTCCTCATCGGCTACCTGGGCATG
>JAPOQB010000867.1 GCA_026710965.1 Deltaproteobacteria bacterium
AGTCCGTGCCGGAGCACGCCGAGTGGCGCACGATTCCCAACGATACGGTGGAGTGGTTTCGATGATCCTGGTGAAGATCGGCGGCGGCAGCGACATCAACCTCCCGGGCATCGCCGAGGACCTGGCCGAGGTGTCGGCCCCGTTCATCGTGGTGCACGGCGCCAACGCGGTGCGGGACGCCATCGCGGCCAAGCTCGGCAACCCCACCCAGGTGGTGACGTCGGTGTCGGGCTACACCAGCGTGCTGTCGGACAAGGCGGCGCTGGACGCGATCCTGATGGGCTATGCGGGGGTGCAGAACAAGCGCATCGTGGAGTTGCTGCAACAGAACGGGGTCAACGCCGTGGGCCTTTCGGGCATCGACGGGCGCGCCATCCAGGGGCAGCGCAACAAGGGCATCCGCGTCCGCAAGAACGGCAAGACGCTCATCGTGCGCGACTTCTCGGGCAAGCCCCGGAGCGCCAACAAGGAACTGTTCCAGTTGCTGCTGGACGGCGGCTACGCGCCGGTGCTGTCGATTCCCATCATCGACGAGCACGCCACCGCCATCAATTCCGAGAACGACGACATCATCAACGTGCTCCAGGCCGCCTTTCACGCCGAGGTGGTGCTGCAGCTCATCGAGGCGCCCGGTTTCCTGGCCGACAAGGACGACGAGAGCACAGTGGTGCCGGAGATCCGCGCCGGCGAGCTGGAGCAGCGGGAGGCCCAGGTGGAGGGGCGCATGAAGCGCAAGATGCTGGCGCTTCGGAAGCTGTTCGAGGAGGGCGCGGAAAAGGTCATCATGAGCGACGGCCGAGTGGAGCATCCGGTCCGTGACGCCCTGGCGGGGAAAGGAACGGTGATTCAGTGACGGACTTCATGCAGTTGCAACAACAGTACGAGTTCGACGTCTATCCCAAGCGCGACGTGGTGCTGGTGCGCGGCGAGGGCGCCCGGGTGTGGGACGACACCGGCCGGGAGTACATCGACTGCGTCGCCGGCCACGGCGTCGCCAGCCTCGGCCACTGTCACCCCAAGGTGGTGCAGGCGGTGACGGAGCAGGCCCAGCGCCTGTTGAGCTGTTCCGGGGTCTTCTACAACGACGTCAAGGCGCGCCTCCTGGAGCGCCTGGCCGGCATCACCCCCGGCAACCTCAACCGCGCCTTCCTGTGCAACTCGGGCGCCGAGACCATCGAGGCCGCCATCAAGTTCGCCCGCTTCGCCACCGGCAAGCAGGAGTTCGTGTGCGCCATGCGCGGCTTCCACGGCCGCACCATGGGAGCGCTGAGCGCCACCTTCACCAAGGAGTACCGCGAGCCCTTCGTGCCCATCGTCGAGGGCTTCCAGTACGCGCCCTTCAACAACTTCGCCAAGCTGGAAGAGAAGGTGAACGACAACACCGCCGCCGTGATGCTGGAGATCGTGCAGGGCGAGGGCGGCGTCAATCTCGGCAAGGCCGAGTTCTTCGAGCAGGTGGGCGAGCTGTGCCGGGAGCGGGGCGTCCTGCTCATCATCGACGAGGTCCAGACCGGTTTCTGTCGCACCGGCAAGATGTTCGCCTGCGAGCACTTCGGCGTGGAGCCTGACATCCTGTGCCTGGCCAAGGCCATGGCCGGTGGCTTCCCCATGGGCGCGGTGCTCTGCTCCGACAAGCTCGAGGTCCCCGTCGGCCGTCACGGCAGCACCTTCGGCGGCAACCCGCTGGCGTGCGCCGCGTCGCTGGCCGCCATCGACGCCATGGTCGAGGAGGGGCTTGCCGAAGCCGCGGTGGAAAAGGGCGCCTACCTGATGGAGAAGCTCAAGGCCGCGGAGCTGCCCAAGGTCCGGGAGATCCGCCAGCTCGGCCTCATGATCGGCATCGAGCTCAAGGAGAAGTCCCAGCCCCA
>JAPOQB010000220.1 GCA_026710965.1 Deltaproteobacteria bacterium
CAAACCCCGCAGCAGAATTGGATCGGAGGCCGACGCTACGTGGCGACCGGCGCCTTGACTGCGTTGTGCCGACCGCCTAGCGCCGCCGAAGGATGGATTTCTCCAAGCTCGCGAATATGTCCGAAACGAAAGGGGAGCACACTGGCGCTCCCCTTTCTCACTCACTGACGATGGTACTGGTCTAGAAGAAGACCGCCGTACCAAGCATGAACTGGGTCACGTCGTCCATGCCTTCGAACGTACCCGCTGCAATCTGCCCGCCGATCAGGACGCCCGGGCCGAGCGTGTAGGTCAGGTGGAGAGCCAACTTGGAGGTCTCGCCGTTCACGGCATCCATACCCATGTTGGGAATCTCCATGCCGGCAGCGTCGTGCCTGTGGCCTTCGCCAGGCACCGCGGTCCTAACTACCGTATTTTCATCGACCGCATACTGAAGGCCAATTTCCATCGGCCCTTCGGTCCAAGAGGCTCCGACATCGAACGCCATGCCTTCCGTCGGCGTATCGGAATCATCGTACATGCTGCCGCCGAACGAGATTTGGTCGAGGGCCACATTGATGCCAGCCCGCATGGCGCTGGGATCACCACTTCCCGAGGCCACTTCATAGCCAGCGCCGAGGGTGACGGAGCCGCCGTCCATGAAATCGAGCGAATAGGTTGCACCGACTGCGGTGTGCTCTCCCAATCCGGCGGTCGAACGGCTGCTGAAACTCTCCGCAGTGTTATTGGGCGCGTAGCTCGCCCCGAGCGTCAAGCCGTTGAAGTTCGGCGTGGTGTACACCACCTTCATGGCATCTTCCTCGCCGAGCCCGGAATAGGTGTTGACGGCCTTTGCTGCGGTGCTGAACCACGAATAGTTGACACCGAGCATTCCGCCGATGCCGGCACCCGGCGCGGCGACCGTAGAATTGAAGGCCGCGCTCTCGGTCCTTCCGAGCCTGAGAGAACCGAAAGACCCGCTCAAGGTGGTGTGAATCTCGTCCATAGCCTCGTCGCCACCGGCGGAGCGGCCAATCTGACCACTGACGCCGACAGTGATGCCGTTGTCCAGAGTGGTGGAACCGGAAACGCCGATCTCAAACACGTAGTCGACGCTGTGGCTACGCATGCCGTCATCACCATCACTTGCGAAGCCCATGGCTCCAGTCGTGTAGCCACCAACGCCGACCGAGACGGGCTCGGCCATCATCTCTTCTTCCATCATCTCATCGTCGGCAGCGTAGGCCACGTTGGTGGCCAGAAGGCCGGCCGCGACGATCGCCGTCGTGCTCAAAAGAACTCGCTTCATACTTCGCGAGCGGAATTTTGTGTGTGGCGCTGTACATCCCTGATATCACGCGATAATCTGTGATCCTGAGGTCCTGACTCAGTCGGTCCGAAAATTTCCGTAAGCGTTGGGGAAGCGGATTGATTCCAACGTAAGCGTAGTCCTGCGTACTCTTGTCGCCCAACTCCTACATTTCGACGGCGGGAGTAGCTCGCGATGGGGGGCCGCACCCTTCAGACCGCATCGCCTCGTGCCGGGCCGGTACGAGGCGGGAGAGCGAGGTCGGGTCATGACCTGTGGGCCGGATTGATGGGACAGGGCATGGCGGAATGGCGCGAGCGTGGCATTTCGGTCACAGTCTAAGGGGAAAACGACCGACCGTTAGAATTCCGCCACGCAATTTGGTTGCGCGAGGCGGGTGCGTGCCTCATTCTCCGGCGGCAGTGGGTTGGGACCGGTCCGGGTAAGGGGCCGCATGAGACCCCACAACCTTGGACCCAATGAAACAGAGGGGATAGAAGTATGAAGAAGGTACTGTTGAGCACGACGGCAATCGTCGCCGCGGGCCTGCTTGTCACCAGCGTGGCCTACGCTGCCGACGAGGAGATGATGGCCGAGCCCGTCTCGATCGGCATCGGCGGCTACACGACTGGAGCCATGGGCTTCGCAAGTGATGGTGATGACGGCATGCGTAGTCACAGCATCGACTACGTGTTTGAGGTCGGCTTTTCCGGTTCCACCACACTGGACAACGGTATCACTGTCGGCGTCAGTGGTCAGATTGGCCGCTCCGCCGGTGGCGACGAGGCTATGGACGAGATTCATACCACCTTGAGCGGGTCTTTCGGTTCTCTCAGGCTCGGAAGGACCGAGAGCGCGGCCTTCAACGCAACGGTTGCAGCTCCGGGTGCCGCCATCGGCGGAATGATTGGCGTCAACTACGATTGGTTCAGCACCGCGGGGGGTAGCGTCAACACGTACTCCGGAATCGGAGACGAAGACGCCATGAAGGTGGTCTACACCACACCCAACTTCAACGGCTTGACCGTCGGAATGAGCTACGCTCCCAACAATAGCGAAGAAAACTTCAACGACCGGTCGACCGCCGGATTGGGAGAGCACACTGCGGTCGGTGCAACCTACTCGACCGATTTCATGGACGGCGGCTCCGTCACCCTCGGCGCTGGCTATGAAATGGCCTCGGGAAGTGGTGATCCCAGTGCCGTGCGCGCTGGAATCAATATCGGCGTGGACCAGATCTCATTCGGCGGCGGTATGTACGATCACGACATGAATGGTATGATGTTCGACGTCGGAGCCTCTTGGACCCAGGGGGCACTCCAATTGGGCCTCCAGTTTGCCAATAACGAAGTCGGAGCTGGTGATGCCTCCAAGGCGGCAGCCAATCTGACATATACGCTTGGGCCGGGCGTCCTGATCGGAGGGTCAATTGCCAGCATTACGCCGGCAATGGGAGCAGACGTGACCCAGTTCATGCTTGGTACGGCGGTCTTCTTCTAGACCAGTACCATCGTCAGTGAGTGAGAAAGGGGAGCGCCAGTGTGCTCCCCTTTCGTTTCGGACATAATCGCGAGCTTGGAGAAATCCATCCTTCGGCGGCGCTAGGCGGTCGGCACAACGCAGTCAAGGCGCCGGTCGCCACGTAGTGTCGGCCTCCGATCCAATTCTGCTGCGGGGTTTGCGCGCCTCGTGGAAAGAGCGGCCACGCAGGTTCAACGGAGGTAGCCACAATGAAGCGCTCGCACATCAGTATGGGGATGCTTGGCGTCTTTCTCCTGGCTCTGACGGGGGCCGCCTGTGAGAACACGGAAACGGTGAGTCCTCCGGATACTTTCGATCCTCGCTGGCGCAGCGCAGAGCAGGCCAGAAGCATTTTTGGCCCCGGAGGGGTTACGCTCTTCGGCAAACAGGACGAAACACCTGCCAGCGGCATCAGCGTCAACGTCTTTCTCTGGCGCGCGAGCCTCGACACGGTCTCGTTCATGCCCTTGCTCTCGGCCGATCCCTTCGGCGGCGTGATCATCACGGATTGGCATGCCCCGCCCGAGAGCCCCGACGAGCGATTCAAGATGACCGTCTACATCGTGGGCAGGGCGTTGCGCTCGGACGGCGTACAAGTGTCCGTGTTTCGCCAGGATCGCGGCGAGAACGGCCTCTGGGAGGACCGTGCCCCAAGCCCGGGCACCGCCATCAGCCTCGAAGACTTGATCCTCGACCGCGCCCGACAGCTGCGGACTGCGCAGCTCAGCCGATAGAGAGAGCATCGTCTCGAGCCGGGTGGAGCAGGCTGTGCCAGCTTGCCGGTCGTGCTATAGCGATGCCGCTCTCCGATGTCGGCCAAGGCGAAGGAGCAAGCGTGGCCGAAGAGTGATCGTAGCGACTTGCAGGCGGCCAAGGTCAAGTGGCAGGTTGCCCGGGCTGGTCGAGCGGGGAGTCGGCCGATGAGCAAAGAGGTGGGTTGGGTGCTCGGCAATGACGCTCACTCCCGACGGAGGCATGGCCTGCAGCTTCGACGAAGGCTGCAGCAATCATCGTTCCGCTGCTTACCCTCCGGCCACAAGGTTGCCCGCGAGCGAGACACCGGCCGATAAGAGCTCCTCTTGTTGAGGGTAAACACGCTGACCGAAGATTGACCAAACGAAGCGCCGACTGCCTGAAGCTCACTCGAATGGGTCTCGTGTCACCAGCTGGGGGAAGAGGAAGAAATCCCGGTCACGCGTCAGCAACGCGTCGACGCCGTGCGCGATGCAAACCGCCGCGATGCGTGCATCGTGGACGACCCCGCCTACCACGTTCGGACGGTTCACGATCCGCTCCAGAACTTCAATGAAGTCGTCGGTTTCGCCGATCATGCGGTGCGAAGGCGAATCTGACCAAGCCATGAATTGGCGCCAAGCATGGTCGGGCGAGGTCGCCTCATCCTTCCAGATGCGGCGGTTTGTGACCACGCTCATGAACTCGTAGCAGCACGGCCAAGGGATGGCCCAAGCTTCGTCGCCCTCGGCGAGTCCAACCATGACGTAGTGCGCCGCCTCGCCCAGACGCGACTCTCGTCGGTGCGCGTAAACGAGTATGTTGGTATCGACTGCGATCAAGGGGTGCCTGGATCGCTGTAGATCAGCCCGCGTAACTCCGGCCAGGAGTATCGCTCCAGAGGATCGGAAGCGTCGGGATCGCCGGTCCTGAGATCAGGAAGCGTGTACTTGCGGCGAAGACTACTTGGCTCGAGCACGCGGCGAAGCCCGTCCTCTACCACGGCATGCAGCGGACGTCCCGTTGCCTTGGCGTGCCGCTCGGCACGCGCAAGCAGTTCGTCATGGATGTCCAGTGTCGTTTTCATGGTCCCATAATCTCCAAATCGCTGAAGCGGCACCCAACATGTGACTCGGTGGCCAATCGACTGCTTTCGATCACGTATGGGCCTCACGGAAGTTCTTTGTCTTGGTCGCACCGATCAAATCCGGGGTCTTCCCGTTCGTTCGGTTGATGAAGTTGAGGAAGAGGCATTCCACGAATTGGACCGACGTAATGACCATGCGGTATGTCCCTATATTGTGTCACAGTTCAGGCCGTCGGCTAGCTTGACGTCTCCATCGAGAATCTCTTCGTAACGTGGTTCAGGAAGGCAGCCGCAGTCTCGACGGGGTTCCGTTCACTTATGTCGCCGGAGAGCTCCCGCACTGCGTCCAAGGCAACGCCGTCTGCTTCGCCGCCGGGCTCCAGGCTGGCGAGAAACTCTGCCGCTTGTTCGACATCCTCGGGTTCCGCCCCCGATGTCAGGGCCGCCAGCGAGCCGGCGGTAAGGCGGATGGCGTCCAGAGCCGGCACACGCGCTTCCTCGGCGAAGCCTCCGCCGGCCAGCAGCTGTGCCGCCTTGAGCTTGTGATCGGCACGGTCCGCGAGTGCCCGGGCCCGAAGCAGGTTCGCCCGCTCTCCCCCGTCTTCTTGCTCTCCGGACACGGGGAAGATCTCTTCCATGGTCTCCGTCGGTGAGGGAATCAGTCCCGACCGAGCCAGCCGCATCATCGATTCATGCGTCGCGGGATCGATCACTGTGACGACGAGCTCCGTTAACCCCGCCAGCCGCTTCTCTTCCTCGCCGATCCGGTCGGCCGGAAGGTCGATCACCGCCAGGATCGCCGTACCGTTCTCATGGCTGAAGATCCGGCTCAAGGCGTTTCCATGATCGGCGATCAGCCTGTCGCGCAGGACCTCTGCCGGGGAAATCGGCGGCGCGGCGGCTTCGTCGGGCGGCGCGGCCGGGTCAGGGCCAAGGACCGCCTTCAGGCGTTCCATGAAGGCCGTCCTGCTGGTCGGCAACGGAATATTGGCGAGGTCGCCGCGCCGGTCGAGCACACCCTCGGCCAAGGTCCGTTTTGCGTCCAACAGGCCCAGCATCCGGTGCTCGATGGTGTCCTCACTCACCAGATTGAAGACCCTGACCGTGCGATGCTGATGTTTGCGCCACGCCCGGGCGATCCGCTGATCCAGCTTCGCAGGGTTCCAGGGCTGGTCCATGTTGATCACCGTGTCGGCAACCTGGAGGTTGAGCCCGACACCGCCGGCCTCCGAGGACAGGAACAGGCGGCAATCCGGATCCTCGCGAAAGCGCTTGATCTCCTCCCGCCGTCTGGTCTGGGGCACGCTTCCCGTATGCCAGGCAAACTCGATGTTGGCCTCGACCGCGAAGGCGCGGACCAACTCCAGCATCCGCACCCATTCTGAGAAGACGATGATCTTGCACTGCGGATCTTCCAGAAGGTCAGGGATCAGCTTCTTGATCTCGTCCATCTTGGGGCACTCGTCTGCGTCCCCACCCAGGATGTAGAGCGTGTCGCAGACCATGCGCATGCAGGCGAGATGCCGTTGCAGCTTCTCAAACTCCTCGGCCGTCAGAGGCCGCCTCTCCGCGAGCGCCGCAAGCCTCCTGGCCAGATACTCGTAATCCTCGTAGACCTTGGTTTGTGCCTCGGTCATAGGGACGAAGAAGGTCTTGGTCGACAGTGGGCGGAGCTCGGTCTCCACATCGTCCTTGCGCCGGCGGAGCATGACCGTGGATATCCGGTCCGCGAGCCCCTCGAGATTCTGAAAACCCTTCGGGCGTCCCCTCTCGTCGAGCTCGTAGTACTCACGGTTGAACCGGAACAGGGGACCCAGCAGCTCCGGGTCGAGGAATTGAACGATCGAATAGATCTCGTCTATGCGGTTCTCGATCGGCGTGCCGGTAAGTACGAACGCGTACCGGCTCTGCATCTTCTTGATTGCCGTCGCGGTCTTGGTCTGCCAGTTCTTGATGCGCTGCGCCTCGTCCAGGATCACGACATCGGGCGCCACGGCATCGAGCATCGCGCGCCCGTCGGCGACCACCTGCTCGTAGTTGCAGAGGGTGAAAAACGACCCTTTCGCGTAGGCGGCGCTCCGGGCCAGGAAGTTGCCGTAGACCGCGGTGGCTGACAGGTCGGAGAAGCGGGCGATCTGTTCCATCCACTCGGCCTTGAGCGAGGCGGGCGAGACCACGAGCACGCGTTCGATCCCGCGCAGCTCGCGCAAGAGCGCGCAGGCGGCAATCGCCTGCACGGTCTTTCCCAGGCCCATGTCGTCGGCCAAGAGCGCACGCTCGCCGAAAGCCAGGTGCAGCGCCCCCTCGACCTGGTAGGGCAAGAGCGGGAGCTTGAGCATGTCCATCGAGCGCCGGCCTGCCTCGAGGTCTTCCTGGAAGCGGGCACGCTCAGTCCGGCACTCGCTTGTGGAGCGCACGTCGGCGACCCAACTCTCCAGTCTGCGTGAGACGCGCAAATGGTGAGCGTTCTCCCGCGCGATGTCGCTCAACGCGGCGAGGGCCTCGTCCGATCCCTGATGCAGCTCACCGAAGAGCTGCTCGACCTCCGCCACCAGGGCGGGGCTGGCCTGTGCGACGCTCTCGGGCACCGACAGGCGCAGGTTTCGGCCCTCTCGCTCATCGAGAAAGACCTCAATGCGGCTGCTCTCCTCGCGCGAGCGGACACGCCGGGTCAGGCGCCGCAGCGCGCCTTCGATGTGCTTGCAGGTGCCGAGGCGGTTGGTCCTGCGATCGGGGCACTCGCAGGAGTTGATGCGCTCCCGGATACTGCGGATTTCCACCGTGTAGGAGTTGCCGTTGGAGGACGTCACCGTGTAGTCGCAGAAGGGGCCGGCCTTCTTGTCCACGGGCCGGACTTCGTCAATCTCGGTTCGGCCGCGCCATTGCCGCCGCTTGACCTCTTCCTCGTCCGTCGAATGCCAGCCCTGGAAGGTGGGGGCGACCGTACGGTTTCGACGCCGTGTTCGTTGGTCTGAACATTTTCCAGGCATGGCGGCGCTCTTTCCCCGAATTTTGCCGTCGCGCTCTTCACCGGCGACGGCGCCAATCATAGCGAACACCTACGTGGGCGTCAGGCGCAGCCTGCACGAACTATCCTGCGACAACGCCCGTCACGCCACGCTCGACGGCACAATCATCGTCGTCGCCGTCAAGACGGGAATGTTGGCCATGCACCGAATTGGGGAAGCACCGTAGCCGGTGCAGAACGAGGACGAGTGCCGGATCGAGAGGCGGGTTCGCAGAGAGGATCAAGTCAGCTGCTGACCTCACCGGCAGGCACCAGAGAACGCGCGGGCCTTTGGTCGAGCGCGAAGCGAGTCATGCCGGGGCTGATCGCGGAGATAGCGCGTTCGTCGACATGTATCGCCCGGAGAAGCTCACGTGGCGTTGAGGACGTCGGGCGTCTCGACCGTATAGCCGAGATTCTCATATCCTCGAATGCGCTTGGCCGCCATGCGCCGAAGCGCCGGCACGGCATCGTCGAGATAGTCGTAGACCAGCACCTCGCGCTTCTCCGGATGCATGCGGTGCAGGCGGCCGACATACTGAGCGAGCGTCCCCCTCCACGATATCGGCATTGTCAGGAACAGCGTGTCGAGGCGGGCGTCGTCGAACCCCTCCCCGATATAGCGGCCGGTGGCGACCAGAACACGCTCCTCGTGATCGGGTATCTCTTCGAGACGCTGCATGATCTCGCGGCGCTGCTTCGCCCCCATGCCCCCTCGTAGGAGAATCACGTTGCGCGCGAAGCGGCCCAGCTTCTCGGCAAATCGCTGGGCGTGATCCTTCCGCTCGGTCAGAACGATCGGCGAGCGGCCCGACTCCAGCACCGCCAGTACGTCGTCGAAAATCAGCGCGTTGCGAATCTCGTCGTCAGCCAACGCGCCGTATATCTGATGGATCGGTGGTCGTTCCTCATCGGGACCGTGAGGCAGTCTGAACGAAGTGGGGCGCAGGATCGCCTTGTGCCTGAACGGGTGGCGGCGCGCCTCCGCCTTCGCGCTCGCCCGGAACCGGATCGGGCCGCACTGCATGAAGACGATCGGATGATGGCCGTCCCGGCGAGTGACCGTCGCCGACAGCCCTAGGACGTAACGTGCCTTGGCACGCCGCGCCACCATTTCGAACTTGGTTGCCGAGAGATGGTGGCACTCGTCGACCACGAGATGTCCGTAGTCGGCGACGATGTCGTCCACCGTGTTGTCGCGCACAAGGCTCTGCAGCATGCCGACATCGACAATGCCGCCGGGCTTGCGATTGCCTCCGCCGATACGCCCGATTTCCCCTTCCGGAAGATCCAGGAACGCCGCCAGCCGTGCGATCCACTGATCCATTAGCTGGTTGCGGTGAACCAGAATGAGCGTGTTCACCTTGCGCGCTGCGATCATCGAGGCGGCGACGACGGTCTTGCCGAATCCCGTCGCCGCCGCGAGCACGCCGGTCTCGTGTGCGAGCAGGGCCTCGGCCGCCGCCTTCTGCTCGGGAATCAACTCACCGAGAAAGGCGGTATCGAGAGGGTGGCCGGGGTTGCGTTCATCGCGCACGCGACAATCGATGCCGAGTCCGTCGAGCAACTGCTCCATCTGAGCGAGGCATCCACGAGGCAGTGCGATGTGATGGGACAGGAGTTCGGCGCTGGCGACGATGCGGGGGATGCCGAAAGTGGAGCGCTTCATCGCCTGCGCGCGATAGAATTCCGGGTTCTGGAATGCTGCGAGGCGGACCAGCCGGTTGACCAGACCGGGCGGCAAGCCCTCGCGTGGAACGTAGAGCTGGTTGCCGAGAACCGCATCGATCCGCTCAGGGAGTGCACCGACGATCGCCGGTAGCGGCCGGCGCCGCGATGGCGGTGCTGTCCAGGGCTCCTTGTCTTCCTCCTCGATCGGCAGACGGAGGCCGACGACGCGGCCTTGCCGGCTGGCTTCGTCGACAATGGCCGTGGCCTCCGCCAGGCCCAGGCGGCCAACCGAGGCCAGAAAGGCCCATTGATTGCCGTGGGGCGCGAACTCGTCGTTCAGGAAGAGGCTGTTACCGCTCTCGCGAGGCCCACCCTGCAGGGGCAGCGCGATCAGGTTGCCGAATCCCCCATCGGGCAGTGTGTCCTGGCTCGGAAAGAACCGGTCGTACGACTTGAAGCCGATGTCCGGGTTGTTCTCCATGGCTTCGGTGAGAAGGTGGGAACCCAAGCGGCGGGCGAGTGCCGCGGGCACCGCCTCGGCGAAGAAGATCCAGACATGCCCGCCATTGCCAGAGCGCGATCGTTCCAGGGCCGCCGGAACGTTCTTCGAACGGCACGCGACGAGGAGGGCTTCAGCATCTTTTCGCCACGTCTTCTTGTCGAAGTCGGCGGCCAGGAAGTGGCACGAGCTGTCCGCCAGCATGGGGTAGACACCCAGCGTGTGGCGGCCACGCAGGTGGTCGACGATCGTCTCGTCGGTAACGGGAAGGAAGGCCTGGTTGGTGCATGAGCCGCACCTGATCCTGGGTTTGCCGCATATCTGCGGCTTCCATTCGTTGGCGCAAGCCGGCGCGTATCCGGACTTTCCGGTCCGGGCGTTCTCCCAGCGCTTGGGATAGACATCGTCGCGGCCTCGAAAGAGAGATCGGAACAGCGCGATCTTCGTGCGCGCCGGCGAGCGCTCGGTCACCGGCTCATATTCTGGGTTGCCGTTCGGTGGGTGCGGATCCCGGGCTTCAAGCTCGGGGAGCCGTGCCTTCAGCGCACCCCTCTCCGCTTCGAGGCGAGTGAGGCGGTCTCGGATGCGCGCGGCCTCGTCGCTATCCGGGCTCTGGCGCGTCAATGCGCTCTTCCCACTTGCAGACTTTCGATGGAGCCAGGCCGGCGGGAGTGGTGGGTTCGCGCCCAGGATGTCGGAGGCCGCGCCGCGGTCTCATCGATTTGGTCAGGCGGCCGCCGGCGAGGGTGTGTCATTGGGCGGCGATGGTCATGTCGTTCCAACGCTTCGTCAATTGAGCCCTGAGCAGAAGTGCGCTCTCTCTTGAGGTGACCGACTCCTGGTTCGGCGGATGACTACCGATAGCTCCTGAGGGTCATTCGCGCTACCGGATGATTGAGCGAAGTGGACAAGGTCCGGGTGACGCCCCATACCTCCCCCAATGCGGGGAGCTACAGCAACTTGACCAGAGCGACGATCAGCCCGCCCTGGGCGATCAGCGCGCCGAACAGCCATTTCAGAAGATCGGCCTTCACCGCCTCGATGGCGGCCTTGGTCTCTAGCCGCAGAGCCTCCATGCCGGCCTTGACCTCTGCTATATCGGCCTTG
>JAPOQB010000869.1 GCA_026710965.1 Deltaproteobacteria bacterium
GGGCCGTTCGGGGAGTTCACCGGCTACGCCTCGAGCCGGAGCACCGAGAATGTCTTCGAGGCCACCGCGCTGCACTACCGCAACGGGGCCGTCTACCAGGACATCAACGGCGGCGACAGCATGGAGCATTGCCGCTGCCTGTCGATGCCGCGGGAGGTGGAGTTCACCAACGTGCTGGGGAAGACCATTCCCAATCTCAAGGCGGTGCATGTGCCGGTGCGCTCGGGCATCGGCAGCTTCCACTGCTATGTGTCCATGCGCAAGACCGCCGAGGGACAGGGCAAGCAGGCGATCTTCAGCGTCATGGGCGCCGACCACTACGTCAAGCTGGTGGTGGTGGTGGACGACGACGTCGATATCTTCGACGAGCAACAGGTGCTGTGGGCCATCGCCACCCGGATGCAGGCCAACCGGGACGTCTTCATCGTCGACGAGGCCATGGGAACGCTGCTGGACCCCTCCGCCACCGATGCCATCACCGCCAAGATGGGCATCGACGCCACCAAGCCCCTGGGCGAGTTCGCATCGACCCTCTCCATCGAGCCGGGGGCAGTAGATCGGGCGCGCCGGCTCATGAGCAAGCTGACCGGACAGGCCACCGGGTGAGCGGATGGAGAGCTTTCGGACCTTTCTGGACGATCTGCGGAACGCCGGCGAGCTGGTGGACATCCACAAGCCGGTGGATGTCCGGCACATCGCCGCGCTGGTGGACCAATCGTCCACCGCGCTGTTGTTCCACACGGTACGCGGCTACGGCATGCCCGTGGTCTCGGGGCTACTGAACGACCGCGGGCGCATCGCCCTGTCGGCGGGCTGCGACTACGGCGAGATGGAGCAGCGGCTCAGCCATGCCCTCGATCATCCCATCGATCCCGTGGAGGCGGGCGATGGAGGCGAGCGGGGCTGGTTCCGCGAAGGCGCCGCCGTGGACCTTTTCAGCCTCCCGGTACCGGTCTTCTCGGAGTTCGACGGCGGCCCCACCATTACCGCGGGCGTCACCCTGGCCCGCGATCCGGAACACGGACTGAACGCCGGCACCTATCGTTTCCAGGTGAAGGAGAGGAACCTCACCGGTATCGATATCGTCACCCCCAACAATCTTCGCAGGCTGGCGGAGAAGGCCCTGGCGGCCAACGCCCCGCTGCCCATCTCCATCAACATCGGCACCCATCCGGTGGAGCTGATGGCGTCCCTCTACAAGGCTCCCCTGGGGCGCGACGAGCTGGCCATCGCCGGCGGCATGCTGGGCCGGCCGGTGCGCCTGGGCGCCTGCCGGACCGTCGACGCGCCGTGCCTGGCGGACGCCGAAATCGTGCTGGAGGCGGAGATCCTGCCCACCGGCTGGACCCGCCAGGAAGGCCGGTTCGGCGAGATGACGCGCCTTATGGGCGACGTGCACTACAACCCGCACGTACGGGTGAAGGCGATCTCGCGCCGCCAGGACGCCATCTACTACGCGCTGCACATGCCCTGGGAGAACATCTGGATCAAGGAGCACGGCTTCCAGGCGGTGCTCAAACGGGTCCTCGACGCGGCCGGCGTGACGGTGACCGCGGTGAACGTCACGCCCGGAGGCTGCTGCCACTGGCACGCCGTCATCTCCATCCGCAAACAGCCGGGCGATCCCCAGAACGCCATCATGGCGGCGCTGTCGGTGGCGGACCTCAAGCACGTGGTGATCGTCGATGACGAGATCGACGTCTACGACGCCATGGAGGTGGAATGGGCCATGGCCACCCGGGTGCAGGCCGACCGCGACATCACCATCCTGTCGGACGCCCGCTCCAAGCCGCTGGACCCGAGCCTGCCGCTGTCGGAAGGAATCCCCACCACCGCCAAGTGCGGCATCGACGCCACCATTCCCGACGGTGTCCCCAGGGCGCGGTACCAGCGCATCACCTATCCCCACGCGGATGAGTTGGACCTCGACGCCTACCTGGGCGAGGCGGAGGCCGATAAGCCGGTCCACGGGGCCGCGGAAAGCGCTGGCGTCGCAAGCGTCGACGCCGCCGCCGCGCGAATACGCGAGCTGCTCACGGCTGGGCCCTTGTACTTCAGCGAAATCGCGCACGAGGTATGCGAAGTCGACTTCCCGGGTGTCGCTCGCGCCATGGGTGAGCTTCACGCCGTCGGCGAAATAGATCAGGACGCCGAGGGACGTTACCGGCTCGCCACTGGCGTCCCGTAACGCAACGCCAGCAACAACGTCAGTGCACACTTGACTTGGGGCAGCTCAATAGATAATACTTCTGTTGGAGGCTCGGCCTAGGGGCTGCTTTCGGGTGGCTCCGACGGCGTTGCCTCCTTTCTTTATTCGTTATCCTGCCTCGCACTGTAAGGATCTGGCACGAACACGATGCCGTAGAGATCATGGACTGAGCCGCCTTTGTACGCTTGTCCCTGAAACTGAAGCCGGGCTAGCCAGCGGCCGAACCTATCGGCGATTTCCCTTCGCACTACGGCGTTCATGCCCCGAGTCGGGACGCGGAAACCCCAGTTCACGCAGTAGATGGCCAAGTCAGCCACTTGAACGGGGTACGCCATGTCCGAAGATACGAAAAAAGGCGTGGGCACAATCCACGTCGAGCGGTATCGTCCTGTTTGAGACTTGCGGAAGTACGCTTCCAGTTGGCGCACGAATCGCCGGTCGGCGGTCTTCTCCACCTCATCCATGACCAGAAGGCCGTACTCCTTCTCCTGCTCCAGCAAAGAGAAGTAGCGTTCGAGCAGAAAGACGAGATCCTTCCTCAAGAATTCCTCGGCCTCGAACGTCTCCGGCTTGACGACGTTGCATGGAATAGCAGACGCGAAGAGACGAGCCTTGTGATTCACGAGTAACTCGAACATCCCCGTCGCCATCTCCAGGCACGCTTGGCCATAGGCTGTGAACTCCGCGCGGGATGGCGGTTTCTTCTCCAATCCCTTGGTGAGAAAGCCACGGCAATGTTTCCGCCGCTCCTCGTCGGACATTTGGCGCCCTTGGGCAGCCCATTTGAATCGATCCTTGTCGAGCAGTTTGGAACCCTTCAACTCCGCTCGGAACTGGCTCAGTGCCGTCCCGAATACCGCCAACTCCAGACGTTGCACGCTCTGGACGAAGTGCCAAAGCTCAGTCACATGAAGTGCCACACCACCTCTCACCTCATAAGGCGTGGTCAAGTGGTCATGGCCGCTCTCGTCAAGGAAAAGGAGCCAACTCATGGGGAGAATCTCCTGCGGTGGGTAATTGTCCTACCGAAGTTCCGCATGGACTTTCTTTGCGGCGGTTTCGACCATGTCGATAACTTCCCGGAAAAATTGGTTCTGGTCTGGTGACGGCGTCGCATCCGGAACCGGTGCGGCTGGTCGGTAGATTTGGTCTCCAATGATTCGGGCGCGCAAGAATGTGGACCCTAGCCCCCGCTCCCGGTAGGCATCCTGCCACTTGCCGATGAATTCGTTCCGCAACCGTCGGGTCGATAGTTCGAGAAGTTTCTGGCTCATTTCGTTCGCAAAGGTGTCGTAGGTGTTTCGCTTCTCCTCCTCGGTCGGTTCCTGTTCCTTCTGGGTGCTATCTGCGCTATTCCACTCCAGCGGATTCTGTATGAACACGTGGATTCTATTTTTTAACTCCTTTCGCAAGTCCGCGATTGGCTGCAGAGTCTTGTATCCGTCTTCCATGCCCTCCGCCAAGCGCCGGTTCAGAGCCTTTATCCGTGTCCAGTGTTCCTTGGGCAAGGTCCCGGATTCGAGCCCTAAGAGCGAGCGCCATACTGCGTGGAAATCCTTGGCCGCGTCTTGAATTGCAAACCCCAAATTCAGCCGGTCGTAGACGGGGCGGGCACCGGCGGGCTCCGGTGGCTCGGTGACCTTGTCGACAGCGGCGAGAAGCTTGTGTAGCTGATCGATAGTTCGCTTCCCTTCCTTGTCATCTTGAGCGAGTGGCTCTTGAAGACCGCCGAGGAAAAAGCGCGCTTCTTCCAGACGCTGACGCAAAGCCCGCTCACCAAACGGGCCATGTTGCACACCGAAGGCTGCAAGCACGTTTTCCGCCGATGCCAGGACATGTAGAGCCTTGGCGGAGGCATTAGGGAGATTATCGCCCTTGACTTGGTCGAAATGCGTGAATGCGAGAATGAGCTTGCGGGCGTTACCCGTCGTCACAATTTCACTCATTGCGGCCACCGGTGCGGCCTGCATCGGCTCGGTCGCATTGTCCACCAGAAGTACCGCATCGGCGGCGTCGATTTGACGACTCACCGAGGTCGGTACTGCGGATAAGGATGTCGGTGTGTGGCCTAGTCCTTCGCCATCAAGCAGGATCAACTTTGGCGCTTGTCCGGCGCTCCAACCAGGAACGAAGGGACCAGCCACACGGACTCCGCTCACGAGAGGCGTCAGGAGCCGACCGAAGAGGGGAGCGTAATTACTGGAAAACCGCGAGATCGCCCTAAGAAACTCGGCACGATTCTCGACAGGCCACTCTCCGCTCCACGACAGGGGCCAGCCCTGTCGAGTCTTTCGAACCTTTCCTGGAGGAAACATTTCGAAGCGGTTCGCAATCTGATCCATCAGCGCGTCGGCCACATGGTGGAAGTCCTCGTCGTCTCGCAGCAGATTATCGAGCTCGTCCTCGAAGATCTCGTCGGCTACACGTTTATCTTTTTCTTCCTGAGCGTCCACCGTCTCTCGCACGTGGTCGCGATGTCTGTGCGCCAGCTCACGCAACTTCCCGACAGTCTCGTCCAGGATTCTATTCGTGGCGGCCAAGTCGACGTCGCCAAGTCCGTTTCCGGCAAGAAACTCTCCCTCGTCGTCCGGTTCTTCATCCTCGTCGTCGAAGTCGACGATGCGGTTGGATTTGGACACCTTCTGCCCGTTGCCAAGCACATAGTTGAAGCGGAAACGCTGATCGACGTGATTTAGAAGACGCCGGAGTATCTCGGCATCGTCCGGGTCCCTAGCCGCCGCCAGCACTGCCGCCGAAATGCATTCGTTCAGGGCCTCACGAATCTCATCGACTCCGACGAACGTTACGACCGCCCGCCAAGCACCATCGCTCATCACGATCTCGGTATCGTGGGTAGTAGTCTTGGCCGTAGACGTGGATGGAAAGCGCTCCTCTTTAGGGTCGGTACCGATAAGCTGACGAACCAGCGTGGTCTTCCCGGCTCCGGTCGTACCGAGAAGGAGCACCCGACGATATCCGTCGGGTTCGGATGAAGGGAGTCGAATCACCGCCTCGCGTAGCGCCTCGAAGTCTGTCGGTTCCGGGACCATGTTGTCGAAGAAGATGTCGACGACTCGCTGATCGAAACGCCGCGCGGCTTCAGTGCGAGCGCTGAGTTGGTGGTATTTCGTGTCGGAGAGGAGTGCGCTAAGCTGATCTCGCAAAGGTTCGGCTTCAACTTTGTCCCGAGTCCCCAGTCCGCGACGGACCCGGATACCTGGCTTGCCCGTCGCCGGGTCCAGCCTTACCGGATGTCGGAAGATGATCGAGTAACCAGACCGACCTTGGGTCCGGC
The DNA here is from genome assembly GCA_026710965.1 of Deltaproteobacteria bacterium. Lineage (GTDB taxonomy): Bacteria > Desulfobacterota > Binatia > UBA9968 > JAJDTQ01 > JAJDTQ01. The sequence continues at coordinate 5,505 of JAPOQB010000869.1, forward strand.
TCAAGCTCGCAGAATAGGGTTGGTTCGCCATGGTTCTCTCCTCATTCGTTGTTGTTCCGATGTTGTACTGCGGAGGCCCAGCGAATATCTTTGCTCTGTTTATTCCGCCTGATCCCCCCGTTTCATATTTCATCAGTCAGCAACACGAGTTGACAGTCTTCACGGGCTGCGATAACAGGCGGTGGGCCGAAAGGAGAACTCTCCATGCCAACCATCAACGACGCCGACGGACACATCAACGACTACTTCTTCGGCGACGAGATCGCCAAATACATGCCCGAGGGGAACCAGTTCAGCCAGATGTTCCCGGTGTTCGACCACCTTCACTTCCGTTACCTGATGAAAAACCGCGTGCCCAAGTACGTCGGCGGCAGCATGAAGACCGCGCCGGGCCCCGCGGAGTGGCTGGAGTTCATCGAAGCGACCGGCATCGCCTGGAGCGTGCTCTACCCCAGCGCCGGGCTGGGGGTCGGGCGCATCGTTTCGGTGGAGTGGGCCATCGCCGCCTGCCGGGCCTACAACAACTGGCTGCACGACCGTTTCACCAGCACCACGCCGCGTCTCAAGGGCGTCGGCCTCATACCGATCCAGGACGAAGAGGCCGCGGTCGCCGAGCTGCACCGTTGCATCCGGGAGCTGGGCATGGTCGGCGCCATGCTGCCGTCCAACGGCGAGGGTATCAAGGGCCATCTGGGGGCCAAGGCCTACTGGCCGATCTACGAAGAGGCGGAGAAGCTCGGCTGCTGTCTCACCGTGCACGGCGGCGCGCACCATCACCTCGGCCTCGACGGCTTCAGCGTGTACTATCCGGTGCACGCCCTCGGCCATCCTTTCGGGATCATGGTGCAGGCGGCGGCGATGTTGAGCCACGGAATCTTCGAGCGCTTCCCCCGGCTGCGGGTGGCATTCCTGGAAGGAGGCGCCACCTGGGTGCCGTTCTTCATGGACCGGCTCGACCGGTCCTACAACGAGGGGCATCTGCAGATCGACCTCGCCGGCGACCCGGTCCCCGGCCCCCGGCCGGGCGAGAAGGCCAGCGAGCATTTCAAGCGTCACGTCCGGGAGGGGAGGATCTTCGTCGGCTTCGATTGCGACGACGCCGGCCTGGCCTTTGCCGTGCAGCAGGCCGGCGCCGAGCCCTTCCTGTTCGCCAGTGACTTTCCCCACGAGGTATTCGACGCGGCATCGTGCCGCCACGAGATCGACGAGTTGCTGCAGCGGGACGACCTGACCCAGGATCAGAAAGAGGCGGTGCTGGGCGGGAACGCGGCGCGGCTGTACGGTATCGATTAGGCAAATTCCGATCAATGGCGTCCTTCGACTTCGCTCCGCTACGCTCAGGACGAACGGGTTGGTCTATCCAAGGGCCGTTCGTCCTGAGCGTTCGTCAAGCCCGGGACCGGCGAAGCGAAGTCGAAGGACCACCAGGCGCCACCAGCCGGAAAGGAAAGGGTTCCAATGTACAAGGGCTCGATTCTCACAGGGTTTCTCGCATTCTTGTCGCTTGCCTTCATGGCATCCGCGGTCGTCCACGGAGAGGACTTCTACAAGGGCAAGACCATCCGCCTGGTGGTGGGGGCGCCCCCGGGCGGCGGTTATGATGCCTACACGCGGTTGACGGCGCGTCACTTGGGCAAATACGTGCCGGGAAACCCCGCGGTCGTCGTCATCAACCGGCCCGGCGCGGGCACGCTGGTGGCGGGACACTACGTGGCCGGGAAATCCAAGCCCGACGGCCTGACGGTGGGTATCTGGAACAGCTCCATGGCGCTTCGGGAGGCTCTGGGCGATCGAGGCGTCAAGATAAAGCACAAGGACGTGGGCTGGATCGGCGCCCCCGGCACCGAAACTCTCACCTGCGCCTTCATGGGCTTCAGCGGCATCCGCACCTTTGACGACGTGCTGCGTTCGAAAAAGCCCATCAAGATGGGAGCCACCCGGGCCGGTTCCAACACGGTGGATCTCCCCACCATCATGAACAAGTACCTGGGCACCAACTTCAACGTGATTTCCGGCTACAGAGGGGTGGCGCCCATCCGTCTGGCCATGCAGTCGCGCGAGGTGGACGGCTTCTGCTCCGGGTGGGAGCCGATCCGCGGCACCGCCCGGGCCATGCTGGACGCCAAGGGCGACGACAAGCTGGTTCCGGTCATTATCCACCGGCGCTGGGACGAGCCGGAGGTCAAGGACCTGCCGACCTTTCCCGACGTCTTCAAGGAGAAGGGGGGCGCCCAGGCGCTGGCCATCTATCAGGCGTACCTGGGTCCTACCCAGTTCATGCGTCCGCTCGCGGTGCCCCCGGGCACCCCCGCCGAGCGCGTGGCCATCTTGCGGAAGGCCTTCGCGGCCACGGTGAAGGACAAGCAATACATCGCCGATGCCAACCGCTCCAAGCTGGCCCTCAACCCGGTCACCGGCCAGCAGGTCGAGCAGCACGTGGAGAAGATCTTCTCCATGTCGCCGGAGGCCAAGAATGGGCTGGGCTTTCTCGTGCGCAAGAAGAAGTAGCGAACGGGTACCACGCGATCATGCTCTTTCTTACGGAAGAAGACGTTCTCAAGGCGGTGGAAGGCCGAAACGCCTACGGCGAGGCGGTGGCGGTCATCGAGGAGGTGCTGCGCCAGCAGTCCGAGGGCAGCACCTTCCATCTCAAGCGCCTGACCATGGAGCACCCCGATCACCCGGGCCATCTCTGGCACAACATCCGCATCCTGCCGGGCATGGTGCCGGAACTGGGTTACGCGGCGGTGCGGGTCTACTCGGGATACCAGGGGACCAACCGCTCCGAGGTGATCTGCCTGTTCAACTGGGAAGACATGGAGATGTCGGCGATCATCTCCGACTACCACCTGCACGCCATCCGCACCGCGTCCCCCTACGGCGTGGCGGCGAAGTACCTCGCAAGGGCTGATGCGCAGACTCTGGGGGTCATCGGCACCGGACGCTACGCCAAGGGCTTCGTCCAGGCATGCTGCGCGGTGCGCGACATCCGCCACGTCAAAGCCTACAGCCGGAACCCGGAGAACCGGAGGCGGTTCCGCGAAGAGATGACGGAGGTTCTGGGCATCGAGGTGGTGACGGTGGAGTCGGGCCGGGAAGCCGTCCGGGATACGGACATCATGCTGCTGGCGACTTCCGGCAACACCGTCGTGTTCGAGGGCGGCTGGCTGGAGCCCGGGACCCTGGTCATGTCCCTGGCCCCTGGCGAGTTCGACGAGGCCACGGTGGAAGGTTCGCGGGTGTTCCTCTCGGGCACCGACCAGGTGCTGGGCGACAGTCCGCCCCGCAAACCGTTCCCCTCATTGTTGGCTAGCGGCAAGTTCAGCAAGGACGACGTCGCCGCGGAGTTCTGCGACGTGGTTGCGGGCAAGAAACCCGGCCGTCGGAGCAACGACGAGACCATTCTCTACGAATCGCCGGGAATGGGCATCCTGGACGTGGGTATCGCGAGCTGGGTGTACCGGCTGGCCCGGGAGA
>JAPOQB010000606.1 GCA_026710965.1 Deltaproteobacteria bacterium
GATCCCGGATATCGCGCTTGAGAACGGTGACATCGACTTTTCCCAGCTTCCGTTCCAGGAAGTCCATTCTGGGCGCCATGTCGAAAAAGACGATCTTCTCTCCCCGTTGCAGTGCGCGTTGCGCAAAGGCCGTGCCCACCAAGCCGACGCCGGTAATCAGAGTGCTCATCTTCGCTCCCTTCTGGTTCGGGTTGTTGTACAGATCGACCCCGACGCAAGGCCTCTTCAAACGTTCGTGCCGAGCCCTTTGACAGGCTCAAGAGAGGCGTAGCCGCGCGCCCAGGCGAAGGACGCTGGGCGGTCGAAGTCCTCTCAAGTACGTGCACCAACACCGGCAGCCTGTCAAGGTGCCCTCACGCCGGCCCGGAGACGGCCACGACCCAATCGTCCTCGATACGGCGCACCGTTGCCTGCACACCATAGACCTCGGCCATGCGTTCCCGCGTCAGCGTTTCCGCGGGCGGCCCGTCCGCGACGACGTGTCCCTCGCGGATCCACGCCAGCCGGTCGGCGAAGCGCGCGGCCAGGGCGGCTTCGTGCAGCACCACCAGCGCGCCGTTGCCGGCGTCGGCGTAGGTGCGGATCAGGCTCAGGACCTGGTGCTGGTGGAGCGGATCCAGGGCTTCGGTGGGTTCGTCGGCGAGCAGGAGCGGCGCTTCCGCGGCCATGGCCCGGGCCATGTGGGTGCGGGAAAGCTCTCCGCCCGAAAGGGTATCGCAGGGGCGGTCGGCAAGGGCGTGGAGGTCACAGGCGGCCAGCGCGCGTCCCACCGCGGCGGCGTCCGCGCCGCGCAGCCGTGCCGGCGAGGCGCCGTGGGCAAACCGTCCGAGGGCCACCATGTCGCGCACCCGCAACGGCCACGCCAGCGGGCGGGACTGCGGCAGATAGGAGAGGCGGCGGGCGCGGGCGGCGGCGCTCAGTTGGGCGGGATCGTCGCCGCCCGCCTGGACGCTTCCGTCCCGGCGTGGAACCAGGCCCAGGATCGCCCGAAGCAGCATGGTCTTGCCCGCGCCGTTGGGTCCGAGCAGCACCACGAGTTCCCCGGGCCTCACTTGCAGGGACGCCCCCCGCAGCACCTCACGCTGTCCGAGGATCACCCTGACGCCGCGCACCGACAACTCAGCCACCGGGCAACCGCCTTCTCGCGGCAATCCATACGAAGACCGGCGCTCCCAGCAACGCCGCCACCACGCCGAGCTTGAGCTCCGTGTCCGTGGGCGCCACCCGCACTCCGATATCGGCCAGCACCAGTATCAGCCCCGCCATCAAGGCCGCCGGCGCCAGCGTGCGGGCCGGGTCGTGGTTTACCAGGGGCCGCACCAGGTGGGGCGCGACGATGCCGACGAAGCCGATGGCGCCGGCGATGGCTACCGCCGCGCCGGTGGCCAGGCCCGCGCCCAGCACCACCAGCCGCCGGGTCCGGGGCAGGTCGACCCCCACGCCCGCGGCGGCCTCCTCGCCCAGAGTCAGGGCCGAGAGGCCGCGTCGCCCGGCGAACAGGATCACCAGGCCCGCCGCCAGGAAGGGCGCGGCGGGCGCCAGGTCGGCGAAGCTTCGGTTGGCCACGGTGCCCAGCATCCAGTTCAGCATGTCGGACAGCGAGAACGGGTGGGGCGCCAGATTCATCAGCAACGCCGTCAGGGCGCCGGCGAAGCTCGACAGCCCGACCCCCACCAGAATGAGCGAAACCACCGAGCCCACCCGCGGGGCCGCCGCGGCCAAGAGCGCGGTGGCGGCCAGGGCGCCGGCGATGGCGGCCATGGGCAGGGCCAGGGCGCCCGCGTTCCCGAGTCCGTAGTAGATGACGAAGGTGGCACCCAGGGCGGCGGTGGCGGAAACGCCGAGAATGCCGGGTTCCGCCAGCGGGTTGCGCAACAGCCCTTGCAAGGCCGCGCCCGACGCTCCCAGGGCCGCGCCCACCACCAGCGCCGCCACCGCCCGCGGCAGCCGGATCTCCCATACCACCACGCGGTCGCCGGCCGAAGCTCCCCCCACCAGCGCGGTCAGAACGCGGTCGACGCCCAGCGGGGTGGAGCCCACCAGACACGCGGCCGCCAAGGCCACGAGGGTGGCGCCTGCAAGGGCCACGACCACGCCGCGGTCCTTCACGGCGTCGCCTGCTTGGGGAGCTTGCCGTGCACCGCGGCCAGGGCCGCCACCGCATCCGTCAGGAACCAGGCGCCGCACGACGTGGTGGCTCCGTCGATGACCGCCGCCGGGACCGACCGCACGGTGCGCCGGACCACCGGGTGTCGAAACGAGGTCCAGGCGTCGTCGTGACTCGTCCCGTCTCCGAAGGCGGCCTCGGCCACCAGGTCCGGGCTCTCGTAGGCCAGCCGCTCAAGCGGAATCGGACGCCAGCCGCTCCGGGACTGGAAGTTGTCGAGCCCGGCGGCGGCGAACAGGCCGTGCACCAGGGTGCCGGGCCCGGCCGTGTAACCGGCCGGCGTCATGTACAGCGCGCGGGTGCCGGGTGCGTGGACACGCGCCGCCCGAAGCCGCGCATCCATGCCAACAATGAGGGTTTCGCCCCGTTCCGGCGCTCCGAGTCCTCGGGCGGCGTGCCGGATCACGGCCCGGGCGCCGTCGATGTCGTCGGCGAATCCGATCTGCAGCACCGGTACTCCCGCCCGTTCGAAGAACGCCCGGACGTTGGGTCCGCCGCCGTAGGTGCGCACCACCAGGTCCGGTTGCAGCGCCAGCACGTCCTCCGCCCGGGGACGGACCGTCGGCAGCCCGACGGCGGCGGCGCGCATGTACGAGAACGCCGCGCCGGCGTCCGGCGACACCGCCAGAATGTCGCGGCGCTGGGCCAGCCCGAGCACGAACTGGTCCGCGCAGTAGTCCAGGCTCACGATGCGGCGTGCCGTGGATCCCTGGGGCGGCGGCGCCTCACAAGCGGCGAGCAGGACGCACGCCGCCAGCGTCAGGACAGTTCCCGGCTTCGTGCGCGAGGCCGGAGTCGGCCGCCGCCGTATGGGCCATGGATACAACTTCCGGTTTCCTTTCGTCAGCGCGATCCCTTCAGGCAGGCCGTCGGGACAGTGGAACCTACGCCGGAGGACGTGAGCCGTCAAGTTTGCCACCGCGCTGCGCGATGGTTTGTTCTGTAGGATGACATTCGCTAGTGTGGGGTCTGGTTAATTCGCGCCATGGTCTGCGGGTTCTTGTCGTCGGCAAGGCGCGATGACCTGTAGGGGCGACCTGCGGTCGCCCGCCAGTGGCAGGCACCACGCGAGGAAGAGCAACGCGTGTGGCGCAGTCGAAGCATCGCCCGGAAAGGACCCACCCCATGATCATCCCAACGGAACCCATCGGCAGCATTCCGCGGCCCGGCTATCTTATCGAGGCCATGACGGCGCACGGAGAGGGTCGGCTTGACGACGCGGGTCTGGCCGAGGCCATGGACCGGGCGGTGGCGGAGACGGTGGCGGCCATGGAGGCCACCGGGTCGCCGGTGATCACCGACGGCGAGCAGTCGAAACCGAGCTTTGCCACCTATCCGTTGTCGGGCCTCGATGCCCTGGCCCCGGACGGCGTCGTGATCCCGTTCGAGGACGGGCACACGCGGCAATTGCCGCGCCTCACCGCCGGCCCGTTCCGCTACACGACCTATTCCGGAGCGTACGTGGCCGCGGCGAAGAGGCATGCGAGCCGGCCGGTGAAGCAGGCGGTCATCGCTCCTTCGGCCATCAGCCTGATCTACCCCCAGGACGGCATCGACGGTTATCCGCGCGACGCCTTCATCGCCGACCTCGTGAACGAATGCGAGAAGGACATCCGGTCGGCCTTCGAGGCCGGCGCCGACAGCGTGCAGATCGATTTCACCGAGGGGCGGCTGTGCTGCAAGCTGGATCCGTCGCGGGGGTTGCTGCGAGCCTTCGTGGAGCTCAACAACGCGGTGCTCGGGCGGTTCTCCGAGGAGGAGCGGAGCCGCATCGGGGTTCACACCTGTCCCGGGGGCGACCAGGACTCCACCCACTCCGCGGACGTCGACTACGCCGAGCTGCTGCCGGACCTGTTCGCCATTCAGGCGGGCCGGTTCTTCGTGCAGATGGCCAGCGAGGCGGACCGGCCGCGGGTGCTCGACATCATCGCCCGGGAGCGGCGCGCCGGCCAGACGGTGTTCATCGGCGTCACCGATCCCATCGATCCCCGGGTCGAAAGCGCCGAGGAGGTGTGCGACCGGATCCTGGAAGCGGCGGAACACCTTGGCACCGACGGCCTTGGCTGCACCGACGACTGCGGTTTCTCGCCTTTCGGCGACGACGTGTCCACCGCGCGCGACACCGCCATCGCCAAGATCCAGGCGCGGGTGGAAGGCGCGAAGCTGGCCGGCGATCGGCTCGGCTGATCCCGCGTCTGGCCACTGGGCGAAACAGGCTCCCAACGTCGCGAAGGTGATGCGTGTTCCACGTCCCGCCCGTCTCTTGCGCTCTTGACCCTGCGATTCAGCATGCCATCGATGGGAAGACCAAGCCTCCGGGCGCTCTCGGGGTCCTGGAAACGGTGGCGGCGCAGATCGCCCGCATTCAGAACACGCTGACACCGAACCTGCGGAGTTGTCGTCTCACGCTCTTCGCCGCCGACCACGGCATTGCGGAGGAGAGGGTATCGGCCTACCCCCAGGACGTCACCCGGCAGATGTTGGCCAACTTCCTTGACGGCGGCGCCGCCGCCAAC
>JAPOQB010000870.1 GCA_026710965.1 Deltaproteobacteria bacterium
ACCTCCCGCGAAAAGGAGATCGCCGCCCACAACGCCGTCCGGGTGGCCATGTCCCTGGGCGCCGACGCCGCCCTGATCACCCGCACGGGTTCGGGCAACGCCTTCATCGAAGTCATGCTGACGGTCAAAGGCTGCGAGGAGAAAGGCATCAAGACCGTCCTCGTCACCTACGAGTACGGCGGCAAGGACGGCACCGACGCGCCGCTGCTCTACTACGAGAAGGAAGCCGATGCCGTGGTCAGCACCGGCAACCGCGATGTCGAGGTGGAGCTGCCGGCGGCGGACCGCGTGGTGGGCGCCTACGACCGGCTTCAGCTCATCAACTATCCCGGAGCTCCTTACGTAGCCGCCGGCGACGCGTTGACGATGGAGGCCCGCGACGTCATCGCCGGCGGCATCGACATCTGGGGCGGACGCGACCGGCTCTGCCGGCCATACTAGCTCAACTTCGCCACTCTGTGCGGGAAACCTGACTAGTGTGGTTGTTGAAAAACACCGTGTGGCGCCCTTCGAGTTGGCGCCCTTCGACTTCGCGCCGCTGGCGCGGCGCTACGCTCAGGACGAACGGAATCTTAGTCAGAGAATCTTAATCGGAGAATCTTCATCAGGGAATCTTCATCGGAGAATCTTCGTCAGAGAATCTTCACCAAAGAATCTCATTGACGCCTGCACAATATAGTGACGCCTTTCCGTTCTCGTTACCGCCTTCTGAGGACACGCTGGCGTGCTCGAGAGTCACAATATTCTACGGCTCCTAATAGTCAGAGAATCTTAATCAGAGAACCTTCATCAAAGAATCTTCACCAGCATTCCTTGACTTAACCGTTCGTCCTGAGCGTAGCGCCGCGTCAGCGGCGCGAAGTCGAAGGGCGCCAACCCATCTCGTCGGGAATTTTTCGACAACCTGCCAGAGGCGAGATGCCGCCACCGCACGCGGGGCGTAAGCCCTCTTGGATTGTCGCGTGCGGTGCGGCGGTGTCTTATGGGACGGAGTATCGCGGCAGCGCAAACATCTCGGAAGGGTGTTTCAGCCTTCCCTACTCCGGATACAGCGGTGCCTTGTACACCGTCCCCGGCACCACGACGCCGCCGGCCGGGCGTTCCCCTTCCTCCAGGTGGGCGAAACGGTCGCTGAACGCCGGCGGCAGCGGCCGTCCTTCGGGTGTGCCGAGCCATAGACGCAGCAGGTTGCGCCTCCGCTCGGGCTCGGGGTAGTCCTCGAATTCCGTCCGCGAATGGGCGGTGACGTGGTTGTGCAGGATCTGCACGTCGCCCTGCAGGAACTCCATGTCGTAGGACAGCTCATTGCAGAGATCGGCGAAGAGGGTCAGCGCCTCCTTCAGGGCCTCGCTGTGGCGCGGCAACTGCTCGAACCGCTGGGCCGAGCGGATATAGGTGCCGCCCGCGCTCACGGTCAGATAGTCTTCGTAGAAGTTGAAAATGGCGAGCTGCCACCACGGATCCTTGCCCTCGGGGACCTCGCCGCGCCGGTCACGATAGATGGGGGCCGCCAGTTCCGCCACCAGCTCGGGGCGGCGTTTCAGCATCTCGTTGTAGACGTTGAGGGTGCTCGTGAACCGGCTGCTGCCGCCGGACTTGGCCGGGTGCAGACACATCAGCACGACCACGTCGCAGGCGTCGCAGTGAAACGGCAGCATGTCGTGGGTCTGGTAGCCGCGGTGCTTGGGGTTCTTGAGCGTGCCGCCGAGGTCGGCCACGTGGCCCAGGAGGTGCCCCTTGGAGTTCTGGGACACGGGCTCGCCCAGGAACAGGCCGATGCCCCAGAAGGCGATGGCGGACTGCATGCGGCTGTAGCGTTCCACCGGAACGCCCCGTATCAGCGCCAGGCCGCGGCCGTCGACGACGTCGGCGGCGATGCCGTCGAGCCGGTCTCCCAGGGTCTGGAGCACGAAGTCCTCGCGGGTGATGTCCAGAATGTCGAGCCCGCGTTCCTCCACCCGCGCCACCGCCGCGTCCAGCTCCGCGATATCGCTCTCGGTCAGCGGGTGGATCCAGCTCTGGTCGGCGGCCAGATCCTCCGCGGTCCAGGCCGCGGGGTCCACCACGGGCTCATTCAGCACGGCCGGTTGTCTGACGATCTTCAGCATGGCTCTTCCTCCGAAGCTCTAAACACGCATTCGCTTCCCAACCTCCGTTCGCCCTGAGCGTAGCGAGGCCTGAGCCTGTCGAAGGGCGAGCGAAGTCGAAGGGCGTTGTTTCGATTTACGGGTGTTATCACAGGCTCTCTACCTTGGCGATGCGGCACGGCAACCCGCGCGTGTCCGCCGACCCGGTGACCGGGTCCCACGGCCCATCATAGCGCATGGCGGCGTTGATGTTCACCTCCAGCGCGCCCCGGTGAGGCCCCTCGGCCTCCGGGTACCACCAGCCCATGCCGGTGCGCGCCACCCCCGGCAGGGTGGCGTCCGTGACCCGGACCTTCAAGCGGCAGCGGCCCGGCCCGCCGGCGGTCTCCACCCACACCCAGTCGTCCTCGGCCAGGCGGTATCGCGTGGCGGTCTCCGGGTGCAGTTGCAGCCAGGGGTCGGGCGAGACCTTGCGCGCCCAGCCCTGGTCGCGGAAGCGCGAGTGGTGGTAGGTGCGCTCCCGCACCCCGGTGAGCAGCGTCAGCGGGTAGGCGTCGCGCACCGCCGGCGTCTCCCGCTCCGCCCGGGTCGGCGTGTAGTCCGGCAGCGGGTCGAGCCCAAGCTCGGCGAGCCGCTCGGAATAGAGTTCCACCTTGCCGGTCCTGGTCTTGAACCCGGCCTTTTCGAAATCGCCGTAGGTGAACGGGAAGTTCGCGTATCCCGTCTCCCGCATCTGCTCCACGGTGACGCCGCAGCTGCCCAGCAGGAAGTCGTTGAACTCCCGCTTGGTCTCCCAGGGAATGAACCGGCGCGCCTCGGCGACGCCCCGGGCCTCGATGACCCGCGCCAGGTCGCGGGCGATGCGGAAGTCACCGCGGGCCTCGCCCTGAGGCTCCACCGCCGGCTGGATC
>JAPOQB010000872.1 GCA_026710965.1 Deltaproteobacteria bacterium
ACCCGGCCCGACACCAGGGTCATGGCCGGCTTGCGCGCCGCGATCTCCTCCATGGAGTGGATGTTCAACTCCTCCGCCACCAGCCAGAAGATGTAGTCGGGCTCGGGAAACCGGGCGATGGCCCTGAGCTCGCCGACGCTGGCCTGGAACCGTCCTTTCCCCTCGGCGGCCATTCTCGCGTTGGCCGGCGGGTTGGTGATGCCCACGTCCGCCAGCCCCGCGCCCACGGTCTTGGGATTCTCCAGCGAGCCCAGCCCGAACCGTCCGGTAAAGACGCCGACGCTCGAGATCGGCCCCGGCGTTTCGCGATAGCCGTTCAGGCCCTCCGCGAGCTCGTCGGTAATGCGCCACCACGGGTGGGACGGCGAGTGGGACGCGATCCTGAGGATGTAACCGTTGTCATCTCGTTCAACCATGGACTGTATGCTCCCGTTCGATGCCCGTGGCGCATCGGCTTGCCCGTCCTCGCGCCGGCGGACGCCCGCGCTGCCCCGCCGACTCTGTCAGAGAGGACGGCGGAGTGTCAACTACGGCGTGCCGCCGGTGAATTCACCGCCGCCGCGCCGGTCATTCCTGCACCTGCCCGCTTCCCATCCGGCAATCCGCCGCCGTGGCAACCGGCAATTGGCCGCTGTGGAAACCGGCAGTTGGACGGTACCGTTGCGGCCATGACATCCGGCGTGAGCTTGCTTTTTGCCCGGACCCGCGCGTATAGGCACTAGGGGCCGTATCAGGGTCCGCAACGGCCGATGGGGTGACCGGGATGGACGAGCGCGAGCTCGAAGAACTGACGATTTCTCGACTCTCACGCGAGATCAGCAGCGGCGCGGTATCGCCGGTGGCGGTGACCCGCCTCGTGCTGGCGCGGATCGAGCGGCTGAATCCGGTCCTCAATGCCTACGTCACCGTGATGCGGGACCAGGCGCTCGCCGCTGCCGAGCAGGCGCGGCGGGAGATCGCCGCCGGAAACGACCGCGGGCCGCTCCACGGGATCCCCGTCGCCATCAAGGACAACATCGCGGTCAAGGGCGTGCCCGCCACGGCCGGGTCCAGGACCCTCGCGGAATGGATCCCCGACCACGACGCCACCGTGGTGCGCCGGCTCCAGGACGCGGGCGCGGTGATACTGGGCAAGACCCACATGCACGAGTGGGCCAAGTCGAGCCACACCAACAACGTGTTCTACGGCCCCAGCCGCAATCCCTGGGACGTAACCCGGGCCACCGGCGGATCGAGCGGCGGCTCCGCCGCGGCGGTGGCGGCGAGCCTATGCCTGGCCTCCATCGGCACCGACAGCGCCGGCTCGGTACGGAATCCCGCGGCGCTTTGCGGCATTGCGGGTCTGAAGCCGACCCACGGGCGCGTGAGCCTGTCCGGCGGCGTGCCCGGAACCGGGCCCGGCGCCATCAACCACTTCGGCGTACTCGCCAAAACCGTGGAGGACTCGGCGCTGGTGCTGAACTGCATCGCGGGAGCGGATCCGGAGGATCCCTACAGCGCCGACGTGGCGGTGCCGGATTACACGCGGGCGCTCGCCGGCGGCATCGGCGGCATGAGGGTCGGGCTCGTCCAGGACTACTTCGACGAGTTGATGTTCGACGAAGTCCGGCAGGTATTCGCCGAGGCGGTGGGTTTTCTCGGTTCCCTCGGTATCGAGACCGAGGAGGTGGCGGTCCCGCACATGGAGTTGCTGCCGGCGGCCCAGGCCTGCATCGCCCGGGTGGAGGACATGCCGGATCACGACCGCTACCTGCGCACCCGGCCCCGGGACTACAGTCCGGGGATGCTCAGGAACCTCATCGGCTCGCTGCTGATACCGGGCAGCGCGGTCAACGCCGCGCACCGGGTCCGGCGCCTGGTCTACGAGGGGTTCGAGCGTGCCTTCGAGCGCGTCCAGGTGATCGTGGTCCCCACCATCTCCTTTCCCGCCCCCGCGCTGGAGGATCTGGACCGCGGCCGCACCGTCATCGACGGCCGGGAGGTCAGGCTTTCGGACCACCGCGGCAACCTGTTCACGCTGTGCACCATCCCGTTCAATCAGACCGGGCTGCCCGCCCTGAGCGTGTGCTGCGGCTTTTCCCCGTCGGGGCTGCCCATCGGCATGCAGATCGTCGGCAGGCCCTTTGACGAGGAGACGGTCCTGCGGGTCGGTCATGCCTACGAGCGTGCCGCCGGGTGGTACGAGAGGAAACCGGACCTGCGGGACGCGACACCGGGGGCCGGGAGGTGACCATGCCGCGTGTGGCGGTGGCACAGTTCAGCGGGAACGTGGATTGGCGGGAAAACATCGCCGCGGTCCGCCGTCTGGCGCTCCGCGCGGCCGGGGCGGGCGCGGACCTCGTCGGCTTCCACGAGGTGGCCAGCACCATCTATCCCGCGTTCACCAACGACCCTGACTTCTTCCGGCTGGCCGAGCCGGAGGAGGGTCCGTCGGTGACGGCGGCCCGGGAGATCGCGCGGGAGGCGGGCCTGGCGCTGGTCTATCCGTTCTTCGAGCGGGAGGGAGACCATTTCTACAACAGCGCCGTGGTGTTCGGGCGCGATGGTGGGCGGCTTACCAAGTACCGCAAGAACACGATTCCCCGCGGCCTGGGACGGCTGGTGGGCACCAGCGGCAGCGAGGAGTACTACTTCCGGCCCGGCGACCTTGGGTTCCCTGTCGTCCAGACGGACTTGGGGGTCAAGCTGGGTCTGAACATCTGCTACGACCGAAACCTGCCGGAACCGGCCCGGTGCGCCGCCCTGAACGGCGCCGAGCTGTTGTGCGTGCCGGTGACCAGCACCCAGCGGGCGCGCTCGCGCTGGGAGATGCTGCTGTGCGCAAGGGCGGTGGAGAACGTCATGTACGTGGCCGCCCCCAACCGCGTCGGCGTGGATCAGGGCGGGGCGGAGGAGTTCTATTTCGGCGAGAGCCTGATCATCAACCCGCGGGGCGAGGTGGTCGCCCACGCCAGCGCCACCGAGGAAGACGTGGTGTGGGCCGACCTGGACCTCGACCTG
>JAPOQB010000875.1 GCA_026710965.1 Deltaproteobacteria bacterium
AGATGTCGTTCTCCACGAGATAGGGGGCCCCTTCGAGACCGTGGGGCGGCTTTCTCGTGGTGATGGTCACGTGGGCGACCTCGCCGGCGCACGCCGACTTGATGCCGTCGAGGCCGGCGATGGCGCCGGACGGCAGCAGCAGCCGGCAACCGGTCTGGCGCGCCCGCTCGATGATCTCGGGGTGATCCAGCAACGCGCCGACGCTGATGACCATGAGGTCCTTGCCGGCGTCGAACGCCTGGCGCGCCAGCTCCGGTACCGCCGCTCCGCCGGCCGCCTCCACCACGATGTCCGAACCGGCGATGAGCTCGTCGCGGGCGAGAAAGGGCACGGGCCGTTCCAGGGTCGCCAGGAACTCCCTGCACGAACTCTCCGTACGGCTGGTAACGCATACCTCGGCGGCCAGCGCCCCCGAATCGGCGGCCTTCAACAGGCCCCGGCCGATGGCGCCGCACCCCGCGATGCCGATGGTTTTCATAACGTGACTCCCTGCCTCGATCTGGTACGCCCCCAGTATTACAGAACCATTTCGATAATGTTACAAAGGCCGCCCCACTTGTGTTACAGATCCGCTATGGATATCGTGCCCCGAGGGTGCCATGGGGACCCCAGGCAGTGGCACACATAAAGGTCACACCAACACGAAAAAAGAGGGAGGACAGCACTATGCGACGTCTTGGCTTGTTTTTGGTTGGGTTTGCCGTATCCGGCCTCGTGGCGGCGACGGCCAGCCCGGCATTGGCCGCCGGCAAATTGACCCTGTACTGCAGCCCGCAGATCGAGTGGTGCCAGCTCATGGTCAAGGAGTTCGAAAAGGCCACCGGCATCAAGGTCGCCATGACGCGGAAGAGCTCCGGCGAAACCTTCGCCCAGATCAAGGCGGAACGCCGCAATCCCAAGGGCGATGTCTGGTGGGGCGGCACCGGTGATCCGCACCTGCAGGCGGCCGAGGAGGGCCTGACGCAAGAGTACAAATCGCCGCGTTTGCCCGAACTGCAGGACTGGGCGCGGCGACAGGCCGAGCAGTCCGGCTACAAGACGGTAGGCATTTACGCCGGCGCTCTCGGCGCCGGTTACAACAGCGAGCTCCTGGCGAAGCACAAGTTGCCGACGCCGAAATGCTGGGCGGACCTGACCAAGCCCGCATTCAAGGGCCACGTCCAGATGGCCAATCCCAACTCCTCCGGCACCGCCTACACCACGTTGGCCACCATCATCCAGGTGTTCGGCGAAGACAAGGGCTTCGAGTTCATGAAGGCCCTGCACAAGAACATCAACCAGTACACGAAGTCGGGTTCGGCCCCGATCAAGGCGTCGGCCCGGGGCGAGACCACCATCGGCATCGTCTTTCAGCACGACGCGGTGACCCAGGCGGTCAAGGGCTTCCCCATCAAGATCGTCTCGCCCTGCGAGGGCACGGGCTATGAGATCGGCTCGGTGAGCATCATCAAGGGCGGCCGCAATCCGGAGAGTGCCAAGAAGTGGGTGGATTTCGCGCTGGACCCGAAGATCCAGACCATGGCGGCGCAGGCCAAGGCCTACCAGGTGCCGTCGAACGCCAAGGCCACTCCGCCGCCGCAGGCGCCGGACCTGAGCCAGATCAAGCTGATCGACTACAACTTCAAGAAGTACGGGTCGTCGGCGGAACGGCGGCGGCTGTTGAAGAAGTGGGACGACGAGGTCTCCACGCTGCCGCGTTGAGCGTCTGACCCTCTGAGGCGATGAATCGGCCCGCCGCGCTTTGGCTTGCCGTGGGGTGGGGCGGCTTTGCGCTCCTCCCCTGGTACGGCGTGGAGGACGGGTTCTGGAGCTTTGCCTGGCTGTCCGAATACCCGGCCGGGGCCGACGTGGCCCCGGCCCTCCTTCAGATACTCGTAGCCGGCCGCTGGTGGCTGGCGCCGCTGGTGCTGGGGCTGGTGGCCCCGTTGGCGGTGCTTTGGCGCCGCCGCACCGACCCGCTCTTCTCCACCGTCCTGCTCGCGGCGGGAAGCTTCGGCACGGTCTGTCTTCTGGCCCAGGGCTTCGCCATCGGCATCGGCGGCTGGGAATACCCTTCCCTGGAACGACTCTTCGGCCCCCTCGACGATCGCCAGTTCGGCATGGGCTACGGCGCCCTGCTGGTATCGGCCTCGTTCCTCTTCCTGATCGCGCAGGGAATCGCCGCCCGCGGCGCCATCAACGGCGACGGGTTCGTGGTCGGCTCCATCGCCCTGGTGATCGCGCTGGTTGCCGCCTTCATCTTCTTCCCCGTCGTCCGCATCCTGGCCAGCGCCTTCCAGGACAACGACTTCAACTTCGTGCCTTTCCTGTTCGTCGAGAAACTGTTCAGCCGCGACATCTGGGGCCTGGGCTGCATGACGGCCAACGTCAACTGCGGCGTCGCCTGGAATTCGCTCCTGATGGCCATCCTGGTGGGCGCCACCACGACGCTCCTGGGCCTGGCCTTCGCCCTGCTGGCGACCCGGACCGGTTTCCGCGCCAAGAAGCTGCTGCGCACCCTGACCGTCCTCCCGATCATCACCCCGCCCTTCGTCATCGGCCTCGCCATCATCCTGCTGTTCGGCGCATCGGGCACGGTGACCCAGGCCATCGAGGCGATCACCGGCACCACGCCGGGGCGTTACATCTATGGCCTGCCCGGCATCTGGCTGGCACAGAGCCTGGCCTTTACCCCCATCGCCTTCCTGGTGCTGATCGGCGTAGTCGAAGGCGTCAGCCCGTCCATGGAAGAGGCGGCGCAGACCCTGCGCGCCAACGACTGGCGCACCTTCACGACCGTCTCGCTGCCGCTGATGCGCCCGGGCCTGGCCAACGCCTTCCTCGTGGGCTTCATCGAAAGCCTGGCGGATTTCGGCAATCCCCTGGTGCTGGGCGGCAACTTCGATGTGCTGTCCACGTCCATCTTCTTTGCCATCGTCGGAGCCCAGAACGACCAGGGCCGCGCCGCGGTGCTGGCCATCCTGCTACTCGCCTTTACTCTGACGGCGTTCTGGGCCCAGCAGCGTTGGCTGGGGCGGAAATCCTACGCCACGGTCACCGGCAAGGGCGACGCCGGCCTGCACGTGGCCCTGCCCAGGCGCGTGACCTGGCTGGCTTACGGTTCGGCCTTGCCTTGGGCCGGCCTCACCGCGATCATCTATTTCATGGTCATGTTCGGCGGCTTCGTCGAGCTCTGGGGACGGGATCACAGCCTCACCCTGCGCCACTACATCGACGCCTTTGCCGTCACCACCGGGACCGGCGGGCTGGTCTGGTCGGGCGCCGCCTGGAACTCCTTCTGGACCACCATTTACATCTCCGCCATTTCCGCCCCCCTGACCGCGGCGGTGGGGCTCCTGTCCGCCTATCTGCTGATCCGCCAGAAGTTCGCCGGCCAGAAAGCCTTCGAGTTCGGCACCCTGTTGAGTTTCGCCATACCCGGCACCGTCATCGGGGTCGGGTACATCCTGGCCTTCAACGTGCCGCCCATCGAGCTCACCGGCACCGGCATCATCCTGGTCATCTGTTTCATCTTCCGGAACATGCCGGTGGGCGTCCGGGCCGGCATCGCCGCCATGACCCAGATCGACAAGAGCCTGGACGAGGCCTCCCTGACCCTGGGCGCAAGTTCCTTCGCGACCGTCCGCAAGGTGGTGCTGCCGCTCCTGCGCCCGGCCGTGATCGCCGCCCTGGTGTTCAGCTTTGTCCGCGCCATGACCGCCATCAGCGCGGTCATCTTCCTGGTAAGCGCCAACTACGACATGGCGACATCGTATATCATCGGACGGGTGGAAAACGGCGACTACGGACTGTCCATCGCCTATAGTTCGGTTCTGATCGTCGTCATGCTGGTGGTGATCGGGCTGATTCAGTTGGTTGTGGGCCAACGGCGCATCGGGCGCCGGGCGGAATCCATCAACGTTACCGCACTCGGAGCGGGGGGAGCCGGGGCATGAGTATGACGGGCCAGGCCGCTGCGGTCCGATTCGACGCCGTCAGCAAGCACTACGGACCGGTCGTCGCCGTCGACCGTATCTCCTTCGAGGTCCAGGCCGGCGACCTGGTGACCCTCCTGGGACCCAGCGGCTGCGGCAAGACCACGACGCTCCGCCTGATCGCGGGTCTGGAAATGCCCACCTCGGGCAGCGTTTTCATCGACGGCCATGACGTTTCGCGCCTGCCGGCCAGCGCGCGGGACGTCTCCATGGTGTTTCAGTCCTATGCCCTCTTTCCGCATATGACGGTGTTCGAGAACGTGTCCTACGGCCTCTCGGTCAGCGGCATCGGCAAGGCGGAGACCCGGGATCGGGCAGAAGAAGGCTTGAGGCTGGTGGGCCTCGCCGGCTATGGCGAGCGCCTGCCGAGCGAGCTCTCCGGCGGCCAGCAACAGCGGGTGGCCGTCGCCCGCGCGCTGGTCCTGGAACCGACGGTGCTGTTGTTCGACGAGCCGCTCTCCAACCTCGACGCCAAGCTGCGGCGCCGGGTCCGCGAGGAAATCCGGGAGCTGCAGCAGACCCTCGGCTTGACCACGGTGTACGTCACCCACGACCAGGAGGAGGCGCTGGCGGTATCGGACCGGATCGTCGTCATGCGCAACGCGGAGATCGCGCAGGAAGGCGCTCCGGTCGAGGTCTACGAAGCGCCCCGCGATCTCTTTGTCGCCGACTTCGTCGGCGATGCCAATGTCGTCGAGGCCGAGCTGGTCAGCCGAGAAGGCGATCATGCCATCGTCCGCGTAGGCAATGAGGTCGAGCTCCGCCTGCCGCACCGGAACCTTCCCGCCGGTCCCGTGAAGATCGCCATCCGGCCGGAAGCGGTGATCCTGGCCGCGGATGAAAAGGCGACCGGACTGGCGGCAACCGTATTGAAGGCCACCTACCTTGGCAGTCACGTTGAATACACGCTCGACACCGCTCTCGGGGAGATCTTCGTCGCCGACCACCAGTTCGATACGTTGATTTCACCGGGTTCCCGTGTTCGAATCGCGTTTCGCGACAGGGGTATCACGCTGCTCGAGGAGCAGGCTTGAGTTTCGGGGGCCGCTGATCCTCACGATGCCCGCGAACCGCGAACTGGATTCCAACGAGATGGATGATCGGACAATGGCAGCCCGCCTCCAGGCCGCGAAAGACATCGCGCGCGAAGCAGGCCGGGCGGCGCTCACTTATTTCCGTAGTCCGGACACGCTAAAGGTGACCTCCAAGGGCCGGCAGGACTTCGTCAGCCAGGCCGATCACGCCGTTCAGACGCTCATCCAGGACCGGCTTCACGCGCTCTTTCCGAGGGACGGCTTTCTCGGCGAGGAGGGGGACGCCGGCATCGACGAGGGCGACGGGAACGGTATCTGGGTCGTCGATCCCATCGACGGGACGTCTAATTTCATCCATCAGGTGCCGGTCTGGTGTGTCTCCATCGCCTATGTCCGACAGGACCGAATCGAGGCGGGGGTTATCTACGACCCCAATGCCGACGAGCTTTTCGCGGCGCGCCGCGGCCGGGGCGCCTTCTGCGGCGAGACGCGCCTGTCGTGCAGCCCGGCCGGCAGCCTCGCCCAAGGCAACGTCGGCATCGGCCATTCGACCCGGACCTCGACGGCGCCGGCCGTGGACAGTATCCGCCGGCTATTGGATGCGGGCGGAATGTACCAGCGCAGCGGTTCCGGGGCCTTGATGTTGGCCTATGTCGCAGCGGGGAGGCTGCTCGGCTACCTGGAAGCCCATATCAACTCCTGGGACTGCCTGGCCGGGATATTGTTGGTGAGGGAAGCCGGCGGCTGGACCAACGATTTCCTCGCCCATGACGGCCTGCTGCACGGCAACCCCATCATGGCGGCGGCACCGGGCATCGCCGACGCCTTGCGCGCGGTCGCCGCCTTCGAACCCTAGTGTATCCTGTCCGGAGGGCGGCCCTCGGGGCCCCCTAAACCTCCATCTGGTACAGCATCCAGTACACGGCGATGCCGGTCACCGACACGTAGACCCACAAGGGCAGGGTCCAGCGCGCGATGGCGCGGTGCTTGTCGAACCGTTCGCCCAAGGCCCGCACGACGGTGACGAGG
>JAPOQB010000876.1 GCA_026710965.1 Deltaproteobacteria bacterium
ATTGCCGCGCGGATGGCTTCTTTTGTGTGAGTGGGTTTTGTCATGGCATGAGTCGCAGACCCCGGCCGGGCCGGAGCCTCCCAGGGCAGAGCGTACGTCGCCCGATCAAAAAAGACAAACCAGCGGGAAACTGGGCACCCGGCACGAGGCCGTCCGGCAGTTCGCGCAGGCCGAGCACTTGAGGCGCCCATTGGGGCCGGGTGCGGGAACCGGCCCGACTCGCCATTGCCGCGTGCTTGCCATTGTTGACGACTGACGAAATGTCCAGCTCACCATAGCGTCAACTCGTCGATCCTGTCGGCGATCCGTTGCGAAACCAGAACTTCGCCTCCACCCGCGCGCCCGATGGCCTCGTAGTGCCTCTGCAACTCCTCCACATGCCCCGATGCACTCCCCGGCGCGGGGAACACCCAGCCGCGAAGCTTCTCCGGCACGGCGTCCCCCCAGGGCCGCCGCCGCGCCAGGATCTCGCCGAGCTGGCGCGTCACCGGCAATTCCAGCAGAACCCGGGTCTTGGTCTCATCCACCTGGAAGAGTCCCGCCCGTTGGAGGGGGGAGTACAAGGCGCTGCCATCGGCGGTCAGCCCGGGCGGCGGCGCACGGCGAGAGACGCCGCGCGCACGCTCCCGCCGCGCCGGGAAAGGACGGCGGGCCGGGACGGTCACGGCCCGCCGTGCGAGGACTGTCAAGGGGGGATATGGAAGAGGCGGGGAAAGTGGAGTTGATCGGGAAAGGTTGACTCAAAGGTGTAGTGCACGTCGAAGCCGGCCGCCGACTTTTTGGCTTTCTCCATGGCGTCGACCGCCGATCGTGCCCGGTCCGCCACGTCTCCATCGCCGCCACGCAACCCCCCGGCAACCGCGGCAGCCGCCGCTTCCTATCCTGCCAGTCCCTTTCGCCGTCCGTCAGCCTGCTTGGGTTCGACGGAACAGTTGCCGTTTCTGCAAGGGGGGGTTCCGCGCTACACTGGAAGGGCAATCACGGGTGCGGACAGGAGGGTTGAAATGGCGCGGCTCAAGCACATTGCGATAAGGACCGGAGACGTGTAGAAGACCGCGGCCTTCTGCAACGCGGCGTTCGATCTCGAGGAAGTGGGCGGGGGCCGGTCCGGCGTGTACCTCTCCGACGGCCACGTCAACCTGGCGATCCTGAACCTCAAGACGCCCGCGTCCCGCGCGGGCGTGGACCACCTGGGCTTCCAGGTGGGCGACCTGGAAGGGACGGTGGCGCGCGTAACGGAGATGGGCGGGCGGCTCGCGGAGACGGCTCCGGGGACCCCGGGGGAGGATCCGGCTCAACCCCGGTCGTACGTCGAGGTCAAGGTGGCCGGGCCGGGCGGGCAGGAGATCGATGTGTCCGACAACGGATGGGCCGGGGCTCACGGGAAGTGATGAGATGAATGACAAGGGAACCTTTTCTTGATCAACATACGAATCGGACGTCGTGTACGCCGCGGGCCGGACGCAACCGCGGCCGGGAACGCGGCAGCCGCAGCGGTCGACGTCGTGG
>JAPOQB010000636.1 GCA_026710965.1 Deltaproteobacteria bacterium
CGCGTGTAGATGACGCCCCCGCCGACGAAGTACGCCGAGGCGCCCGGCAACGACAGCAGCGCGGCGGAGATCAGGCCGCCGGTGGAGGACTCGGCAACCGCCACGGTCTGTCCGCTCTCCTTCAGCAGTTCGCCTACGGAACGTCCAAGCGAAATCAGATCGGCCATGACAACTCCTTTCCGCCGGCGTAATCGCCGACGATCATGCCCCGCCCTTCTGCAGCGACAGCGACAGCCCCGGCCTGCGCACGTGGATGCCGGCATAGCGGCTGCGGTCGGTGAGCCGCTCCATCAGCGCCACCATGGGCAACCGGGCGCTCAGGTACTCCTCGGGCGGGCCGGCGGCGCGCATGACGGCGATCTCCTCCTCGCTCAGCATCCACCGCAGTAAAAGCTCCTCGTCGGTCACTCCGGTGCCGCCGAGCTTGCGGCGCACCTCTTGGATGGTCAGGTCCGGCGGCACCCAGCGGGCCATCTCCTTGCCCCGGGGCCGGTCCAGGATCTTGTGCTTGACGTCGGAGTCCATGGTTTCGGCGCCCTCCCGGCCCCAGAGTCCGAGGGCGTACTGAATGATCTGATCGGTGACCTCCCGGTAGCGCTCGCCGACGATGACGTTGATGGCCGCCTGGCTGCCCACGAACTGCGACAGCGGCGTCACCATGATGGGATAACCCAGGTCCGCCCGCACCCGCACCACCTCTTCGAGGGCCTCCTCCGCCTTGTCTTCCAGACCCACTTTCTGCAGTTGGTGGCGCAGGTTCGAGATCATGCCGCCGGGCACCTGGTGCTGGTACTGGGCGTAGTCGTATTCCACCGGGGCGCCGATGGGGAACCCCTCCCGCCGGGCCACGGCGGTGAAATGTTCCGACACCTGCTCCAAAGCGTCCGTGTCCACGGCGCACGCGTAGCCCAGGGCGCGCAGGTTGGCGGCGACGCTGAACACGGACGGGTTCGAGGAGGCGTTGGCCAGCGGCGGCACGGCCGTGTTCACCGTGCGGATGCCGAGCTTCACCGCCTCCAGGCAGCACAACGGTCCCAGCCCGGTGGTGCAATGGGTGTGCAACTCAACCGGGATGCCGCCGGCGTTCTCGAAGATCATCGGCACCAGGGTGCGGGTGCGTTCGGGGGTCAGGAGGCCACCGGGATCCTTGAGGCAGAGGAATGGCACGCCCAGGGAGGCGGCCTCCCGGGTCTTCCGGGCGTAGTACTCGTCGGTGTGCTTCGGCGACACCGAGTAGATCAGGTTGACGATGGGCTGAAGGCCGTTCTTGCGGGCGATGGCGACCTTGCGCGTCCACCCTTCGAGCTCGTTCCACTCCTCGGAGATGCGTGCCTGGCGGATGCCGTTGGCCGCCATCCGCTCGATGAAGAGCTCGTACACCGACACCGGGGTGATCTCGAACGCGTTGACCCTGCCCGCCATGAGCCGCAGCGGCGTCCGGGTGACGCGCTCCGCCACCATCCGCACCCGGTCCCAGGGGTCCTCCTTGAGCTCCCGCACACACTTCTTGAGGTGGGAGGCGGACATGAGCTCGATGGCGTCGAAGCCGGCCGCATCCATGGTCCGGGCCACCGGCAGCATCATGCCGGTGGTCATGCGCTCGGCCCACAGGCTCTGGTGGCCGTCACGCAACGTGGTGTCTACGAATCGAATCTCGTCCATCTATCGCTCGTGCGGCCGGCGGCGGCCGTGAAAAACTCCGTCGGGTGTGGACCTTCGCGGCGGACCCCGTAGGGGCGGCCGCGGGTCGCCCCTACCATCGCCGTCCCTAGCCCAGGATGCGGGGACCAAACAGCGTCACCGCGTTGTCCCACAGTATCTTGGCTTTTGCCTCATCCGATATCGGTTGCGCGTCCAGGTCCGGCAAGGCCTTTTCCGGCCTGGGCGCATCCGGGTGCGGATAGTCGGTGTTCCAGGCGATGTTTTCGCCGTCCAGGTGGTCCGCCGCGTAGGACAGCGCGGTCTCGTCGCTGTCGCAGGTCACCGTGATCTGGCGCTTGAAATACTCGCTGGGGAGCATCGGCAGGCGCTCCACCGCGTTTCCCATGACGCTGTTGCGGCCGTGGGTGTGCTCGTCCATCCGGCCGAGCCAGAACGGCACCCAGCCGACGTTGGACTCGAGGATCCCCAGCCGCAGCTTGGGGAAGCGCTCCAGGATACCGGTGAAGATGAACTGCCCCATGGTGGCCATGTTGTCGCAGGGGAAGCCCAGGGCATGGTCGAGGCCGCGCAGAGCGAGCTGCTGCATGTCACCGTCGTCGACGTTGCCGCGGTTGCCGCCGGCGAAGGGGTGGAAGCGGCGCTGGCGGTATTCGCCGTGCACGGAGATGGGGAAGTCCAGCTCGCAGGCCAGTTGCCACAGTGCGTCGTATTCGGGCTCGTGCAGCCACCTGCCCTCCGGCAGGAACGGGTTCCGCACGGACACGGCGCCCAGCTCCTCCACCGCCCGCCGGGCCTCCACCAGCATGGCCTCCGTGTCCGGTGCCGGCAGCACCGCGACGAACTTGAGGCGCTTGGGGTCGGCGTCGCAGTAGTCCCGGCACCAGTTGTTGTAGGCCCGGCACATGGCGGCGCCCAGCTTGGCGTCCTTGAGGGCCACCCGGTAGGCGAAGTTGCCGTTGTTGCCCGTCGGCAGCAGCACCTGGACGTCCCAGCCGTGGGTGTCCATGTCCTTCAGCCGCGTTTCCGCGGACCACCACGTGCGGTATTGCTCACCGTACTTTGCCTCCATGTCGGCCCACGCGGTGGCCGGCAGCTTCGGCTGTTTCTCGATCTTGGGAATGATTCGCCCATCCGGCTCGTAGACCATGAAGGCCCCGTCCATGAACGCCACCTTGGGCACCTGATCCCGGTAGGCGGGCTCGACGTACCGTTCCCACAGGTACTGCGGCTCGTGCATGTGGGCGTCCGCGTCGATGACCTTGAATCCCTTCCACATGATGGCACTCCTTTCGATCGTGGCCCGTGAGGCTGTCCCGGCACCGTAGCCTGCTACTATTCCCTGTTTCGCGTTTCGCTTCAACCGGATGCGGTGCGGTGCCGGGTTACGTTTCGGCCGACCCGAACTACCGGGCGGATCGCCTCCACCAGGGAAATGCGCCGGCGCTTGACAGGGTCCCAACGATTCTTTTAGGGTCGCGGGCGAAAGCCGGGCGGGTCCGCCTTGCCTGTCGACGACATCACGCGGCGATCAACCTGACGGGAAACGATCCATATGACATCTCAATCCTTCGTAGCCTCGGTGGTGGAAGACATCATCCGTCCCGGAGTCGAGCGGTTGATGGCGGGAAGGTATTTCTCCGACCTGCGGGCCGGCACCCTGTCGAATCGCAGGCTCCAGGGCTTTGCGCTGCAGCACTACCTCCTCAATGTCGCCATCAACAAGGGATTCGTTTTGTGCATGACCAAGAACGCCCACAACCAGGAGCTCTACGACCTGTTCCTCCACGCCTTCACGGAGGAACAGACGCACCCGGACCTCATGAAGCGGTTCGGTCTTGCCATCGGTCTGACCGATGAGGACTTCGCCGAGGCCCTGCCGATCTTCGAGTGCCAGGCCCACGCCGCGGCCATCCTCAGGGGCATGTTCCTGGGATCGCCGGCTGAAAGCCGCACGAGCGCGCTGGTGAACGAGAGCATGGTCGGCCGCTACGCGGCGGAGTTCGACACCCGCCTGGCCGGCGAATACGGGGTCAACGATCACGACCGGGAGTTCTTCACGGTGCACGCGGTGGCGGACCAGGAGCACACCGCGATTGCGGCACGGGTGGTCGAACGCTACTGCGACTCCGAGCGCGAACGCAGGGTCGTCGCCCATGCCGCGCGCAACATGGTCCGCTTCAAACTGGCCAAGTTCGACGGGATTTACGATGCCTACGCCTGACGACCGCACGTATTCGTGGGACCCAACACTGGGTTGACGGCTATCCGTGGGGCTCTATAATCAAGGTGGGGGTCAGCATGGAAGAAAATACCGCATCCGTCTCGTTGCCCGAAGTCCTGTCCGTGTTCCCGCTCACGGGGGTGCTGCTGTTGCCCGGCACACGGCTGCCGCTGCATATTTTCGAGCCCCGCTACCGGAACATGGTGCACGATGCGCTTGAGGCCGAGGGCGTCTTCGGCATGATCCAGCCCTTTGTTCCCCAGAAAGACAATCTCCCA
>JAPOQB010000489.1 GCA_026710965.1 Deltaproteobacteria bacterium
CCGGTGAGCTCCTGGTCCACGTGCCACATGGCGAGACAGTCGTCCTCGTTGTAGCGGACGGCCTTCTCGGCCAGGGAGCGGTCGCCGGTGTCGATGGAGTCCCAGTAGCACAGCAGCGCCTCGTAGGCGCCGAATCCCTGCTGGCGCCAGTGGAACCCCAGGGCCGGGGCGACGCTCTTGATGGAGAACCGCGGCACCGGCAGGTAGACGGCGTCCTGGATGCAGCGCTTCAGGTCGACGCAGGAACCGACAAGGCGCGCCAGCCCTCCCTCCAGCCGCGGCCAGCGGCGCATGACCGCATTCATCTGCCGGATCTCGTAGTCGGTCCAGTGGTAGAGCCGCGCGGCTTCGACGTCCTCCCCCACGTAGTCGATGAAGGATTCGAAGATCTCGGCCTCGTCCTCCGGGCCGCGGGCCAAAAACTTGACGAACTGGTCCCGGGTGCCGTCCCAGCAGCCGATGAGGTAGACGTGGGGCGGCATGGCGGGATGCATGTCGTCGGAGGTTTCGAAGTCGAAGTAGAGGAGCCGCCTGGCCCGGGGGATGCGCAGCTCGCGGCCGGGCCTGGGGACGGGCCTCCCGGTGCGGTAGCTCTGGGCCACGTGGTAGGCGGTGGCGCCGTGGTGCGGCCCCAGGATCTCGTTGATCTCTTCGGGTGAGCGGTTCCACAGTTTTTCCACACTGTGGATATCCGCGGCCCGGAGCTTCGCCCGCTCGGGCGCCCGCACCCCCGCCAGCAGCACCAGGTCCCGGCGCTCGGTCACGAGCTTGTTGCCGTACGCGCGCCAGGGCGAGTCGGTGACATCGGGCGGCCTTCCGGGCTCGGGCTGCTCCACCGCGCCTTCCCGCAGCCCGGCCCAGCGTGACACCACCTCGTCGATCTTGTCCCCGAAGCCCGACACGTCCACGGGACGGGCCTCGTCCCGCAGCGCCACGGTCACGTGGCCGGGAGTGTAACCCTGGATGGCGCCTATGGTCCGGTTGTAGAGGGCCGCCTGGAGCGCGAAGGCGTCCCGGAGCTTGCGCGCCCGCTTTATCTCGATGACCCGGTAGTGGTAGGGGCCCAGGTCCGAGCCGTGGCTGTCGTCGCGCACCAGCAGATCGCCCCGGCCGTAGACGTCGCGGCCGAGGTCCCACAGTTGCGGTTGATGAATGGCGGGAACGCCCTCCAGCATGGCCCGGAGGGTCCGGGCCATGGCCTCGTAGCCGAAGTCGGGCCTGATCGCCAAGGCGTCTGGATAGTGCGCGGCCACCCAGGCGTCCTCGTGCTCGACGCCGCGGCGGTAGCGCATCTGCTCATAGCGCCCCACTTCGTTCACCGCCTCGCCACGAGGCGCGTGGTATTGGCACCAGACCCAGAACGGGTCGCGCAGCACCTTGTCCACCAGTGACGGACGGAGCCGGGGCCTGCCGTGGATCCTCTCGCCGGAGGTGGCGCGGTCGAGCAGCGCGCGCAGGCGCACCTCCGGCCCCTGAAGCGGCAGCGTTAGCTGAATGCGGGCTTCTCCTTGGGATAGTGCGCTTCCATGGCGGAACGGTAATGCTCCATGAGGATACGGTTGAGCTCCAGCGGCGGCTGCTGGTCGTCTGGCAGCAGCGGGCGGTACTCCACGTCGCCGATCTCCTCCTTGAAGGTCTCCTTGGCCCGGGCCACCAGTTGCGGGTCCATCAGCAGGTCGACGGCCGACGCGGCCATGGTCTTGGCGCCGGCAACCGCTCCCTTGTGGGCTACGGACGTGGCCAGGGAGACCCCCGCGCCCCAGTGGTGGTAGGCGATCCCCGGGATGTTGGACGGGAAGTTCACCACGCCCGACGGCACCACCCAGCAGACGTCGCCGGAGTCGTTGGCGGACACCGACTGCACCGCTTCCCGGAGCTGGGCCACCTGCGTGGGCATTCCCGTGGCCTTGACGTTGACCTTGGACTGGACGTCGGTGACGAGCTTCTGCTCGGCGTCGCTCCACTGCGGCATGCCCACGGCCTCAATGTTCTGCTGGATCACCTCCGCCAGGGTGCGGTTGCACCGGGTGGGCGCCACCGCGCTCAGCACGTTCACCGAGTAGGAGGTGTCGGTCATGGTGGCCGCGCCCTGGGCGACGCGCTTGGCCTTCTCGAACAGGGCGCGGGCCTTCTCGGCCGTCGCCTCGCGGAAGAACCACCAGATGGTCGAAGTGTTGGGGATGACGTTGGGCTGGTCGCCGCCGTTGGTGATGACCCGGTGGCTGCGCTGGGAGGGCTCCAGGTGTTCCCGCAGCTTGTCCCAGCCGATATCCATCAGCACCGTGGCGTCCACCGCGTCCCGGGCGTTCCAGGGCGAGGTGGCGGCGTGGGCGCTCTCGCCCTTGAAGGTGAACTCCGCGGAGATGAGGGCGTACTGCCGCAGGCCGTAGACGGTGCCCAGGTTGTAGCCGATGTGGTCGTGCAGGGCCACGTCCACGTCCTTGAAGTAGCCGTCGCGCACGAAGTAGGGCCGGCTCACGAGCTGCTCCTCGGCCGGGGCGCCGTAGACCCGCAGCGTCCCCCCGATGCCGAACTGCTCCATGGTCCTCTTGACCGCCACGGCCGCGCCGATCATCACCGCGGCGTTGACGTTGTGCCCTTCGGTGTGTCCCGGGGCGCCGTCGACGATGGGCTTCTGCTCGGCCACCCCCGCCATCTGCGAACTCGAGGGCGTGGCGTCGAACTCCGTGTGCAGCGCCACCACCGGCTTGCCCGACCCGTAGGTGGCGATGAACGCCGTGGGCATCCCCGAGATGCCCCGCTCGATCTCGAAGCCCGCCTGGTCCAGGATCTCGGTCATGAGCCCGGTGGTGCGGTACTCCTGCATCCCCAGCTCGGCGAAATAGAAGATATTGTCGCCGAGGAGCGCGATGTTGTTCCGGTTCTCCTCGACCGCGTCGATGACGAACTGTTTTTGCTTGGAATCCTGCATGGTTTCCTCCCTCATGGCATGGGCGGATCATATTACAAGGAACGCGGCGCGTCGAGGGGAGGGCTCGTGGCTGCGCGCTTCGAGATGGCGCCCTTCGACTTCGCTCCGCTACGCTCAGGACGAACGGTTGGAAGGATGAGTCCCGCTCGTACCGAGCCCATCGACTACGCTGTCAGCCCGTTCGCGCTGAGCGTAGCGGAGCGAAGTCGAAGGGCGCCATCTCGGCCGGGGCAGCAATCGCTCAGAGTTCCCCAAGCCCTTTGCGCAGCCTTGCCCGGTCTTCGTGGACGTTATAAGTTTCCCTCCATGTCGACGAATCGACCCGTCATCAAGGGCGCGGCCACGTCCCTCGCGCACACCCCGGGCCTGGTGCGGTACGGCTCGAAGCCGTTCCGGGAGAGCAAGGTCCAGCCGGAGTTTCTCGCGGAGTTGACGCGGGGCCTGTGGAGCTACGACAAGGCCTGCCGCTACCTGCCCAATCAGGTGTTCATCGGCAGCCAGCCGCCGGCCCGCCTGTGGGAGGTGGAGCAGCCGTGGTTCGACAAGCTCGCCGAGTCGGACACTGGAGAGCGGCCCTTCGGGCACATCATGGAGGAACGGCGTTTCCTCGCGCTGCTGGCGTGCGCGGACCCGTTCAAGCACGTGGTGCTGCGGGAACGGTTCTGGGAAGAGATGGGGCCGGTGCTGGCCGACTCACCGCTCACGGCG
>JAPOQB010000877.1 GCA_026710965.1 Deltaproteobacteria bacterium
CGTTACCAAGCACGCGCCGCGGAAGGACAACGCCATCAAGCTGCTGGAATTCCTGAGCGACGACCTGGCGCAGAAGATGTACGCCGAGCAGAACTTCGAATATCCCGTCAAGCCCGGCGTGCCCTGGTCCGGCCTGGTGGAGTCCTGGGGCAAGTTCAAGGCCGACAAGCTCGACATGATCAAGGTCGCCAAGAACCGGGCGACGGCCGTCAGGATTTTCGACCGCGTGGGAATTCCCTAGCAGGTTGTTGAAAACTCCCTACGATGTGGGTTGGCGCCCTTCGACTTCGCTTCGCTACGCTCAGGGCGAACGGAATCTGACTTAAACGTTCGCCCTGAGCGTAGCGTAGCGAAGTCGGAGGGCGCCAACCGGTGTTTTGCAACAACCTGCTAGGGTCCTGTCCAGCCAATTGGCTGGAAGGACCCCAGGACCACGGTCGTCTTTCAAAAGGCGCCGGCTTTGACTATGATCCCAAGAACCGACGCCCCTCCTCGGTTCGAGAGGGGAATCCATTGACGGAGGAACAGACCCTATGAAAGGCGACCCCAGGGTGCTGAAAGCGCTCAACGACGTGCTGCGGAAAGAGCTGACGGGGATCAATCAATACTTCATGCACTCGCGGATGTGCCGCAACTGGGGCTACCAGGTGCTGGATCAGTTCATCTGGAAGGAGTCCATCGAGGAGATGCAGCACGCGGACCAGATCATCAACCGCATCCTGCTGCTGGACGGCGTCCCCAACGTTGCCGGCTATGACAAGATCATGGTTGGCAAGACGGTAAAAGAGCAATTGGAGAACGATCTCGGGCTGGAAGAGGGGGCGATCAAGGTGCTCCACGAGAGCATCGCCACCTGCAGCGAGACCGGTGACCATGTGAGCCGCGAGCTCCTGGAGCGGATTCTGGCGGACGAGGAGAGCCACGTGGACTGGATCGAGGCCCAGCTTCACCTCATCCAGGAGGTCGGCCGGGAGAACTATCTGGCTCAACAGATCTACAGCACCGCCGGTGGCGGTGGAGAGGGCGGAGCGTAGGGGGCGGCGGTCGCCGTCGCGGACAAGGTGAGACCAACGTGGTCGTGAAGCGTTCAGAAGTCTCTTCCGCTACGGAAGACTACCTCAAGGCCATCTACAGCCTGGCGGAAGAGAACGACCAGGTGATCGCGGCGCGGGTGGCGGAGGACATCGGCGTGACGCCGTCGACCATGTTCAGCGCCCTAAGGCGGCTCGAGAAGGAGGAGTTCGTGCGGGTGGAACGCCGCAAGAACATTTACCTTACGACCAAGGGCCGTGACGTGGCCGAGGCCATCCTGCGCCGGCACTTTCTCACCGAACGCTTGCTGACGGACCTCCTGGGCCTGGACTGGGTCACCGCCCATCAGGAAGCCCACCACCTGGAGCACGCCATATCGCCGGTGGTGGAGGAGCGCCTGGCCGCGATCCTCGACAATCCGTCCACCTGCCCTCACGGAAACCCGATTCCGGTGAAGGGGGAGCCTTCCCCACGCCGGGAGTGGCGCCCCCTGAATACGGCGGAAGCGGGTACCGAGGTCATCTTCCGCTGCATCACCGAAACCGGCGAACGCGACGCGGTGCTGCTTTCGTTCCTCTACGACCACCAGGTCCGTCCCGGTACCAGCATCGACATCCTCGACGTTTCGCCGTCCCTCGGCACCATCAGCCTCAAGGTGGGAGCGCACGAGGTCGTCCTGGGCCTGGAAGCCGCCAAGAAGATCCACGTGCAGTGATAGGGGCCGGCCGCGCGCCGATCTTCCCCCTCCCTCCGAAGTTCCAGATTGGTCAAGCAGGCTGGCGCAGACTCTTCGCGGGACGGGCGGCGCCGGCGCCTACACCAGGGAGGCCGCGGC
The DNA here is from genome assembly GCA_026710965.1 of Deltaproteobacteria bacterium. Taxonomy (GTDB): domain Bacteria; phylum Desulfobacterota; class Binatia; order UBA9968; family JAJDTQ01; genus JAJDTQ01. The sequence goes on from JAPOQB010000877.1 coordinate 1,868, forward strand.
TACGCCGGCGGCGACCACCGCCATCCAGAAGAGCCGCCTGGGCCCGATCCGGTCCCCCAGCCAGATCCGCGCGGCGACCGCGGTGACGGCGGCGAAGCACGAAAACCCGATGGCCGTGCCGACCCGATCGCCGCCGGCGGAGCCGGTCAGGAACAGGCCCAGGGCCACCGTTTCCAG
>JAPOQB010000769.1 GCA_026710965.1 Deltaproteobacteria bacterium
GGTCTTCGGGGTTGCCGGACGGGCGGGAATGGGACAGTACGACGTGACCAAGGCCGCGGTGGTGAGCCTCAGCCGCACCATGGCCATTGAAGAGGTCGGGCACGGGATCCGGGTGAACGCCGTCTGTCCCGGCCCCACCATCACCCCTTTCCACATCGAGCGGGCCAAGGCCCGTGGCGTGAGCGAGGAAGAACTGCGCCGCACGGGCGCTCAACACACGCTGATGAAACGCTGGGCGGAGCCCCGGGAGGTGGCCAGCACCATCCTGTTCCTGGCGTGCGAGGAGTCGTCCTTCGTCACCGGCACGGCGCTGGTGGTCGACGGCGGCGCCTCCGCCGCCGTCGATGGTTCGTAGGCTGGCCGGGTCAGTCCGCCAGCGGCACCACGGCAAAGACGTGGGGCTCGTCGCCGACCACCCGGCTCTGGTGCCCGCGGCCAGTGAGGTCGTCCGCGAGCATGATGTCGCCGGCCTGAAACCGCCGCACCTCACCGCCGCCGCATTCGATGTCCCAAGCCCCCGAAAGGGTGAACAGGTACTGCCGCCGGGGCGCCGGATGCCACTCCAGCAGCACGCCCGGCGGCACACGCCGCACGTTCACGCTCTTGGCTGCCCCCAGGGACGTGCTTTCCATCTGGCGATCCGGCTCGAACTTGAACTCGATGTCCTCGAAATGGGACTCCCCGTCGTCTCCGCTGTAGAGTCTCACGGTCTGCATACAGTCTCCCGCTTCCTTCCTCCCTGACGGGCGGCTCGACTACTTCTTCTTGCTCAGCGACTTCTTGAAGGTTTCCCCGTTGTCCGCGATCAGATCATAGAAGCCATTGAGCATGTTCACCCAATCCTGACCTACCACGGGCTCGATCTTGGCCTTCATCTTGGCGAAGCGCTCCAGCACTTCGGGATCCTTGGTGGCGGCATCGAACGCCTTCTGGAGGATGTCCAGCCGGTCCTTAGGCATGCCCGGGGGCGCCGTCACCACCCGGTGGGAGGCCAGCACCGTCAACTCCGGATGTCCCAGCTCGCCGATGGTCGGCACATCGGGAAAGTCCGGCGAGCGCTTCTCCAGATACACCCACAGGGGCCGCAGATGGCCGTCATGAACGAACTGCATCTGTCCCGGTGAATCCAGGCCCAGGGCACGGCCGTGACCCTCGCCGCGCACGATGCCCATATTGGACGCGGGCGCGCTGGGATAGCCCAGTATGAAACGATGATTGTACTTCAGCACCGCCGCCGTGAGGGCCTCGGTCACCCAGGCCGTGCCGCCGACTCCCGTGCCCGTGATCAGGACCTCCTTGGCCTTCTGCAGGTCCTCCAGCGTCTTGAACGGCGTCTTCGCGCCGACGGCGAAGACATACGGCCCGGCCGAGATCTGTCCGATCCAGGAGAACTCCTTCAATTTGTAATGAGGCTTCGGGTCGTCGAACAACTCCGAGACGATGGCGCCCGGAATGTTGACGGTGGAGATGGTGTAACCGTCCGGCTTGGAGGCCCACGTGAGGTTCCAGGCGATGTTGCCGCCCGCGCCGGGCCGGTTACGGATGATGACATTGACGCCGAGGGCCTTTTTCAGCCCCACGGATATGGCGCGACTGTGGAGGTCGAAACCGCCTGCCGGTCCATAGGGAATAAGCCAGGTAATGGTCCTGCTGGGGTACTTGTCCTGGGCCGATGCCACTTGCGTGGCCACGGCAATCCCGAGGACGGCCAACAAAGAAACGAGTCCGATTACTTTTCGCAAAACTGAATACCTCCTTGCTGAGTCGAGTTGCTTCCCAATGTGCATGGTACTCCGCCATATATCAACCTGCCCGCGTCCGTCTCCCGCCCTCTTCCCATACTCTGGCCCCTGCGGTCGTGGGCACGCAGGCGGCCTTTTGAGGATCCCGTATGATCCCCTTGGGATCCTTGTTCTCCCTTACCGCCTCGATGGCCGTCCGAAGGATCCGGCGGAACATCAGCACGCCTTCATCCGAGGTGACGTGATGCTCGAGCCGATGGTTGGCGATTTCGCCCTGGCCTTCCTGGGCTTCCTTGTCGTCGGGGTGGCGCTGGCCGTACTCGTAGCTCGTGTCGGACCGCCCTCCCGGCGCCAGCTTCGCGCGCCCGCTCAACAGGGTCTCATCCTCGTCCGCCGGCATCCAGCGGATGTTGGCCGACCTGACGTGGGTGTCGTCCACCGGAAC
>JAPOQB010000283.1 GCA_026710965.1 Deltaproteobacteria bacterium
CACGCTATTCGTTGCCGTCACCGCCCTGATTTTCGCCGGTTCCATAGCCGGCGCGGCGGACTTCTACGCCGGCAAGACCATCACCATCGTTTGTCCCTATTCCACGGGCGGCACCTATGACCGCATGTCGCGGTTGGCGGCCAAATTCCTGCCCAGGCACATACCGGGCAACCCGGCCGCCATCGTGCACAACCGCCCCGGCGCCGGCGGTGTCATCGGGCTGCGGTCCGTTTACAAGGCCGAACCCGACGGCTTGTCGCTGATCCACTTCACCAGTCCCATGGTGGTCCGAAGCCTCACCGGCGGTATCAAGGACATCGACTTCAAGAAGCTGACGTGGCTCGGCAGCGTGGGCGGCGCGCACTACATCTTCGCGCTCCGGTCGAACCGGCCCGAGCGCTCCATAGCGGACTTCAAGAACACCAAGACACCCATCCGTGTCGGGGCGTCAGGACCGAGCTCGCTGCTCACCCAGGCGCCCAAGTTCCTGCAACGGGCCGGCAAGTTCAACATCCGGCTGGTGCCGGGCTACAAGGGCTACAACCCCATGGCGCTGGCCATGAAGCAGGACGAGGTGGACGCCGTGTCGACGGCCGGATCCGCCGTCATGGTCAATTCCGCGACCCGGGAGATGCACAAGGACGGCACCATCAAGCTGGTCTTGTCCATGGGGGGCGCCCCGCCTCCGGACCCCCTCAAGGCGGAGGTCGCCGCGCTACCGAAGTTCGTCGACGGAATCGCCGATCCCAAGGACCGTGACGCCTGGGTGGCGTTCTCCGGACTCCTGAGCGCCAGCCGGCCGTTCGGGGCGACGCCGGGACTGCCGGCGGACCGCGCCGCCATCCTCAAGAAGGCCATGGCGGACATGATGGCCGATCCCGAGTTCAGGAAGACCGCCACCGACCAGGGATTCGTGCTGAACACGCTGAATGCCCAGGAGGCGGAGAAGCTTATCCTCTCGGTCTTCAACCTCCCCGCGGACATCCAGGAGCGGTTGAAGACCCTGTTGAAATAGTTCCGTTGAAATGAGCGTCCCGCGTCCGTAACGCGGGACGCTCCCGCGCCATGGCTTTTGAGGCCTTCTTCGAGGCCCTCGCCATCACCTTCACCCTGCCGGTGCTCGGCGGGATCCTGCTGGGGTTGCTGCTGGGGCTGGTCTTCGGCGCGGTGCCGGGCCTGAACGCGGTCCTCGGCATCGTGCTGCTGCTGCCGTTCGTCTGGAGCCTGTCGCCCTTCGTGGCGTTCGCTATCATGCTCTCGCTGGTGTCGGCGGTGCATACCTCCAACACGTTCCCGGCCTTCTTCTTCAACGTGCCCGGCAGCCCCAGCGCCGCCGCCACCATCCTGGACGGCTATCCCATGGCGCGCAACGGCGATGCCGCCCGTGGACTGACCGCGGCCTTCATGGTCTCGGCCGTTGGCGGGGTCATCGGCGCGCTGGTGCTGCTCTTCGCGTTGCCGGCGTTGCAACCGGTCGTGCTCGCCTTTGCGTCGCCGGAGCGTTTCATGCTGGTGGTGCTGGGTATTCTCATGATCAGCTTCCTCAGCGGCGCGAAGCCGGTGAAGGGATTGCTCGCCGGCATGCTGGGTCTTTGGCTGGGCACCGTCGGCCAGGACCCGCAACTCGGAGTGGCCCGCTTCACCTTCGGCTCGGACTACCTGCTCGACGGGCTCCACACCGTGCCTATCATCATGGGACTGTTCGCGCTGCCCGAAGTCGTGTCCCTGGCCATACGCGGGAGCATCGCGGAACGCACTCACGTGGACATGGGAGAGGGGTTCCGGCCCGGCCTCCGGGCCTGCATCGCAAACCGGTGGCTGGTGGTGCGAAGCGCCGTCGTCGGAGTGGTGGGCGGGGCCATTCCGGGCATCGGCGGCACCGCGGCGGCCTTCTACGCCTACGGCATGGCGGTCCAGGGAGCCCGGGGCGCCGAACGCGAACGGTTTGGCAAGGGCGAGATCAAGGGCGTCATCGCCCCCGAGAGCGCCAACAACGCATCGGCGGGCGGCGAGCTGGTGCCGCTGCTGGCCTTCGGCGTGCCCGGCGGCGCGACGTCGGCCATCCTGCTGGCGGCGTTTCTGATCCTCGGCATCAATCCCGGCCCCGAGATGCTGGGCGAACAGCTCGCCCTCAGCTTCTCCATGGTCATCGTGCTGGTGTTGTCGAACCTGCTGGCCACCGCCGTATGCATCGCCATTACCCGGCCGGCCGCGCGCATCGCCTTCCTCAAGAGCAACCTGCTGATCCCGGCGCTGATGCTGTTCGTGCTGTTCGGCGCTTACGTCGCCTATCCCCACCCGTTCACGCTCGTCCTCACCCTGGCTTTCGGCGTGCTAGGTTACCTGATGATGCGGTTCGACTGGGCCCGGGCGCCGCTGCTGGTGGGTTTCATCCTGGGCCCCCTGGCCGAGAACAATCTGGCCATCTCGCTGTCGAGCTACGGCGTGGCTTTTCTCGCCCGGCCGATCCCGCTGGCATGTATGGCGATCATGGCATTGGTGGTGTTCGTGGCGGTTCGCCGTGGGGTGGGGCGGACGTGAAGGTGGTCCGCGAGATCATCCTGGGCGGTGCCATCACCGCGCTGTTCGCCGGGGTGGTGCTGACCGCGCTGAAATGGCAGCCGGAGACCGCCACGTTCCCCCTGCTCATCGGCGTCGCCGGGCTGGGGCTGGCCGTCTGGGGCGTGGTGGGCGATGTGCTGCGCTGGCGGTCGGCGGCCGTGGAGGGTGACGGCCCGAGCGGCGAGGACACGGCCCGGGCCCGCGCCGCGTTCTTGTGGATCGCGGTGTTTTTCGCGCTGGTCCTGCTCATAGGCTTCCGCTGGGGGCTGCCCCTGGCGGTGCTGGCGTACTACCGGCTGGAGGCGCGCGTGGGCTGGGTCGTCACGGTCAGCGCCGCGGTGGTGTGCGCGGCCTTTCTGCACGTCGCGGTGGTCTA
>JAPOQB010000192.1 GCA_026710965.1 Deltaproteobacteria bacterium
GCGGTACACCGCGTGGGCGAACTTGCTGTAGGGGATGGTCAGGAACAGCCCGGCCACCACGCCCAGGTGGATCACCAGCAGCGTTCCCATGGCGGCGGTTTCCCGGAAGACGAGCAGCAGCAGTCCGGTGAAGCTCGTCAGGAACAGCATCCAGAGGAAGGTTCTGTCCAGGCTGAGCATCTTCTCCTCGGCCGGGTCCAGGTCGCTCTTGGACTTGAGGTAGAGCAGTCCCACCGTGCCGATGCACATCATGACGCCGCCCACGGTGCCCAGCACCACCGGCACGCTCAGGTAGGGGTAAGGCGCGTCCCAGTGCATGAAGTGGTGGTAGAAGGCGGCCACGGTGGTGGCGCCGAAGTCCAGCGCGAAGCCGTAGAACACCAGGTGGTGGTGCCACATGCGGCTCTTGGAGAACTTCTCGTCGGGGTAGTTGCAGCCGTCGCCCCCGCCCTTCATGTACTGCAGGCCGAAGGCGTCCTTCATGGCGCGCGCGAAGGCGGGGAGGTTGATGAGGTCGGAGATGCTGCCGCGGGTGCGGCGCCAGAAGCTCACGAAACCCGCCAGCAGCGCGAAGATGGCATAGAAGAACATCACCGACGCCGGAAACACCATGGCGCCGTAGGGCACCACCGCGTAGAACGCGCCGGTGCCTTGATGGGCGGAGAACAGCGTCGAGCTCCCCTGGAGCACCAGGGTCAGCACGAACGCCACCACGATGCACACCGTGGTGATGAGCCCCACCAGAAACGCGTTGTTCTTGTACATGCCCGAAAAGATCCGGGGCCAGGCGTAGTCCTCGTAGGTGTCGGCCCGCAGCTTCGACAGCGCCTGGGGCACGTTCACCCCGAACTCGTGGGGCGGGGCGTACTGGCAGGCGTAGAAGCAGGCGCGGCACTCGAAGCACAGGTTGGACATGTAGACCAGGTCCTTGGTGTCGAAGGTGCGCCGCCGCTCCATGGCCGGGAACACCGCGCAGAAGCCCGCGCAGTAGCGGCAGGCGTTGCAGATGGTCATGACCCGGTCGGCTTCCTTGAGATGCTCAGACGACGGCACGCGCGGCCTCCCTTCCTGCGATGCGGCCGAACACCGTTCCGATGGTCATGCCGAATCCCGCCAGATACCCCTTGCCGAGGATGTTGCCGGACATCATCTCCCCGGCCGCGAAGATGTTGGGCGAGGGCTGGTCCTCGTTGAAGAGCACCTGGCACTCCTTGTTCACGGCCACGCCCATGTAGGTGAAGGTGATCCCCGGCCGCAGCGGATAACCGTAGAACGGCGGGGTGTCGATGACACGCGCCCAGTGGCTCTTGGGCGGGTCCATGCCCTCGGTGGCGCAGTCGTCCAGTGTCGTGGGGTCGAAGGTCCCCGCCTTGACCGAGGCGTTGAACGCGTTGACCGTCTCCTCCGCCTTGGCCGGGTTCAAGTCCATGGCCGCGGCGAGTTGCCGGACCGAGTTGGCCTCGAAGGGCGGGAACACCGAGGGCAGGAACATGTCGATGGACTTGGCGTCCACGATGCAATAGGCCTCCTGCTCGGGCTGGCCGGCGATGAGCGTGCCCCAGATGGCGTAGCGCTTGGGCCAGAAGTCCTCGCCCTCGTCGTAGAAGCGCTCGGCGTGCTTGTTGAGCACGACGCCGAAGGGGACGCAGTCGAGCCGCGTGACGATGCCGCCGTCGAACTTGGGCGCCCGCCCGTCC
>JAPOQB010000754.1 GCA_026710965.1 Deltaproteobacteria bacterium
CCGGGTCAAGGCGCGGCCCAGGGTGGCCCTCATTCCCACCGGCGACGAGATCACCGGGCCGGGAGAGACGGCCCGGCCCGGACAGATCATCGATTTCAATTCCACCGTGCTCGCGGCCATGGTGACGGAGTGCGGCGGCACCCCGGTGATCCTTCCCGCGGTCCCCGACGACCCCGCGCGACTGAGACACGCCCTCCGCGACGCGCTTGCGGACCATCACCTGGTGGCCCTCATCGCCGGGTCGTCGGCGGGCGAGCACGACTTCACCGCGGAAGTCATCGACGCCGAGGGCGAGCTGCTGGTGCACGGCATCGAGGTAATGCCCGGGAAACCCGCCGTCCTGGGAGTGGCCGGCGGCAAACCCGTCATCGGTATTCCAGGCTATCCCGTGTCCGCCATCGTCATCGCGCGCGAGATCCTTCAACCGGCGTTGCAACGCATGCTCGGCACGGGAACCGCCCCGCGTTCCACGGTGCGGGCCGTGGCGCCCCGAAAGATTCCTTCGCGGCTCGGTCTCGAGGAGTTCGTAAGGGTCACGCTGGGACGCGTCGAAGAAAGGCTCATGGCCCTGCCCCTGGCCCGCGGCGCCGGCGTCATCAGCACCATGGTGCGCGCCGACGGACTGCTGCGCATACCCGGGATGGTGGAGGGAATCAACGCCGGCGAGGAAGTCGACGTGGAACTGCTGCGATCGGCCGGGGAGATCGAGCACACGGTGGTGTGCACCGGCAGTCACGACCTGTCCATCGGGGTGCTGGAAGACCAGCTCAAGCGCCGGGATCCGCGGCTCAAGATCGCCACGGCCAACGTGGGCAGTCTCGGCGGGCTGCACTCCATCCGCCGGGGCGAGACGCACATGGCCGGCACCCACCTGCTGGATCCGGCCACCGGCGCCTACAACGTCCCGGACATCGAACGGCTGATCCCGGAGTTGCCCGTGGTGCTGGTCCACTGCGTCAAACGCCGGCAAGGGCTGCTGGTGCCCCGCGGCAACCCGCGGGGGCTGTCGGGCCTGGCGGATCTGGGTGACCCGGACCTCCGGTTCGTCAATCGCCAGGCCGGTTCCGGTACCCGCGTGCTGCTGGACTTCAAGCTGGCGCAACTCGGCATCGACGCGGCCGCGGTCCGGGGTTACGAACACGAGGAGTTTACCCACATGGCGGTGGCGGTGGCCGTGGCCAGCGGTCTGGCGGACACCGGCCTGGGGATTCTCTCCGCCGCCAGCGCCCTGGGGCTGGACTTCATCCCGGTGGGCGACGAGCAGTACGACCTGCTCCTGCTGCGGTCTTTCTACGAATCCCCGGCCGGCGCCACGCTGCTGGCGGTGATCCGCTCCGAGGAGTTCAAGCAAGCGATGGAATCCCTCGGCGGCTACGACACCGGGGGCACGGGAGAAATCCTTTTCGAGCAGGGATCGTGAAGAGGGGATGGAGTCGGGGGTCTGGTGCCGGGAGCCGGACTTGAACCGGCACAGGCCAAGGCCCGCGGGATTTTAAGTCCCGTGTGTCTACCTATTCCACCATCCCGGCGCAACCCATTTCCATAACTCCCGACTACCCCTTCGTCAACCGGCAACCGGGGCACGGGACGCTCAAGACTCCTGCCGCCGGTTCATGCGGGCCACCAGCCAGCGCCCCCCTACCGTCAGCACTCCCAGGGCCACGATGAGCAGCACTCCGAGGGCCGCGGTCTGCCCCGGATCCCCGTCTTCCCAGGTGTGCCACATGACCACGGACAACAACCAGTTCTCCCGTGTCGCCAGGATCAACGGGACCGAGAAGTTTCGCAGGGAATGGGACGCCACCCAGATCCAGCCGCCGATGAAGGCCGGCAACACCAGCGGCAACACGATCCGCCGCATGAGGGTGAGCCATTTCGCGCCGGACACATGGCTCGCCTCTTCCAGCTCCACGTGGACCTGGGCCAGCGCCCCGGTCATGTTGCGGCTGCCGAAGGCGATGTAGCTCACCGTGAGTCCCAGCATGATGATCCACACCGTCCCGTAAAGGCCCAGCCCGTTCAGCGGCGGCTGCAGGTACAGGAACATGAACGCGATGGCGATGATCACTCCGGGGAGGGCGTGGGGAAGGAACGTGACGGCATCGAGCGCGGTCCTTCCCCGGAAGCGCTTCCGCATCACGACCCAGGCGACGATGAGGGAGAGGAGCATGGTGAGAGTGGCCGCTCCCAGGGCTACCACGATGGTGTTGACGGTGGCGTCGTAAACGTCGCCGTTGGACAGCACCTCCCGGTAGTGCTCCAGGGTCAAATCGGGCAGCAGCTCCCACGAAGGAGGCATGTACACGGGGAGCAGGGAGCTCCAGAACAGCACGAAGCCGGGTGCCGCGATGGTCAGGGCGAAGTACAGGAGGAAGACGCCCAGCGCCGCGTAACGCCATTTGCCCAGCGGCGTGAGCCGCGGCCGGTAGCCCTTGCCGGTGATGGTGGCGAAGCGCCCTTCCTGCCGCATGGCGTAGCGGTAGGCGTACACGAGGAGAATGCTGACCAGCAGGAAAGTGGCCCCCAGGGCGGCGGACAGGCCGTACTCGGGGGGCGTGTACCGCTGGGTGGTGTAGAAAATATAGGTGGGGAAGACGTGTATCCCCGCCGGCAGGCCGATGACCAGCGGAATCTCCAGCGACTCGAGGTGTGTCATGAAGCTGTACATGGTGGCGCCGAAGATAGCCGGAGTCAGCAGCGGGATGAAGATGCCGAAGAACGTCCTGCGGCTGGAGGCGCCGGCCACCCGGGCCGCTTCCTCCAGGCTGGGGTCCATGGCCCTGAATGCCCCCACCATGATCAGGAAGGTGGTCGTGACGCCCCTCAAACCCTCCAGCAGGACCATGCCCCAAAGGCTGTAGATGTTCAGCGGACCGCTACTGACCTCCATTCCGAACCACCCCAGGAAGGTCCGCAGCCAGATGTTGAAAAGACCGATCTGCGGTGACAGCAGAAAGGTCCAGGACACGGCAAAGAGCAGTCCCGGGATCGCCATGGGGACGAGGATCAGGCCCCAGGCGACGTTCCGGAACGGCATGTCGGTGCGCTCGGTGAGATAGGCGAAGAAGGTGGCCAGCGCCACGGAGATGGCCGTGCTGAACCCCGCCAGCAGGGCCGTGTTGAAGAACATCGAGTAGGTTTGCGGGTCCGAATAGGCGACGGCGTAGTGCTCCAGCGTGAACCCGCCGGGGTCCCAGGGGTTCCCCAGGCGGAAGCTGAAGATGATGAGGGTGGCCAGGGGCACGACCACGAGCCACAGGGTCAGGATGATGGCCAGCACGGCCACGAGATGCTCCCGCACCCATCCGAGCCAGCCCCACATGCTGCCGGAAGCGGAGGATATTGAGGTTTCGGCCTTCACTTTGGACACACGACACTAGTACGATGGCGGAAGCAGGTTCAAGAGGCTCGCGCCCTTCGACTTCGCTTCGCTACGCTCAGGACGAACGGTGGTGGCAAACCTCGGAGCCCGTCGACAAACCCGCGGACAGGCTTGGCGTAGCGGAGCTTTTCACAACCGTTCGCCCTCGGCGTAGCGAAACGAAGTTCTTCGCAACCGTTCGCCCTGAGCGTAGCGAAACGAAGTTCTTCACAACCGTTCGTCCTCGGCGTAGCGAAGCGAAGTTCTTCGCAACCGTTCGCCCTCGGCGTAGTGAAACGAAGTTCTTCGCAACCGTTCGTCCTCGGCGTAGCGAAACGAAGTTCTTCACAACCGTTCGTCCTGAGCGTAGCGAAGCGAAGTCGAAGGGCGCTGATTCCGGGCATGCCGTGGGAAGGAGCCACCGTGGCGAATGAACATCGATACGTAAACGTCGACGGGCTCAGGACATTCTACCTCACCGCCGGCCTGGGCCACCCCGTCGTACTGATCCACGGCGGATCGCCGGGGGCCTGTTCGCTGGTCAACTGGAAGTTGAACATGGAACCCCTCGCCGCTTCCGGCCTCTGCCTGTACGCGTTCGACCAGGCCGGCTTCGGACACACCGACAGCCCCTCGGATCACTCCCTGGAATACCGGGTCGCCCACGCCCGGGCGTTCGTCGACGCGCTGGGGCTGGAGCGCTTTCACCTCGTGGGAAACTCCATGGGCGCCTACATCGCGGCGAGGATCGCGTTGGAGGACCCGCGGGCCGGGCGCCTCGTGCTGGTGTCGAGCAGCACGCTGGCGCCTCCCGGGTCGTCCGAGGCCGTCGCCCTCGGCAAGAAGCATGCCCGGGAGCTGAGGGAGTACACCCCAACCCTGGAGAACATGCGGGCCATGACCCTGAAGACGCTGTACAAGAGCGACCTGGTGACCGAGGAACTCGTGGCGGAGCGTTTCCGGATGAGCGCGGGCCCGCACTACGAGGCGAACCTGAAACGCCGGGAGGCGCCTTCCTGGAAGCCCATGGTGGACGAGTTGCCGAAGCTCCGGAACCGGACGCTCATTCTGTGGGGAAGGAACGACCGCGGCACGGCGCTGGAGCGGGCGGTGCTCCTGTTCGAGTCGCTCCCGGACGCGGAGCTGCACGTCTTCAACCAGTGCGGCCACTGGGTCCAGTGGGACCAGGCGGAACGGTTCAACCGGATCGTCGGCGACTTCCTGTCGCAGCCGGACTGA
>JAPOQB010000776.1 GCA_026710965.1 Deltaproteobacteria bacterium
CGGCGTCAAGGGCGTCGGCGAAGCCGGCACCAACGGCGCCCCCCCGGCCGTGGCCAACGCCGTCATGGACGCCTTGTCCCCGCTGGGCATCGACCACGTCGACATGCCGTACACCGCCCCAAAGCTGTGGCGGGCGATTCGTGAGGCGCGGAAGGGATAACGGTTGGACGAATGAAAAGGAAGGAAATCATCGCTCGCCGCCGCAAGTTCGCCATTCCCGGGTACAAGACGCTCGCCGATGTCGGTTTCGACGGAGAGTGGGTCACGCCCATCCAGAAGAACTCCCACAGCAAGTGATTGATCGCCTGCGTGCCAAGGGCGTGATGATCACCAATTTCGGCTATCGCTGTTTCCGGTTGGGTAGCCCTGGCGCTTAGGCCCAGGAATCGTTGACGCCAATTCCAGACCCGAGGAAACTCTGATCAATTGCCGCCGAGCAAGATGGCGCCCTTCGACTTCGCTTCGCACCGGTGTGGAAGTGACATTTCCCGCTGTACTGGCAGAGGGACTGGCGGGTGCGTCGCCCGACGACCTTGCAGAGATCAAGGTCAGCCCGACCGGACTGGGGCTCCACTGGCCGCGGCTCGATGCTCATCTCTATGTCCCGGCGCTATTGCAGTGCGTCTTTGGCTCCAGACGCTGGATGGCTTCACACCTAGGTGCGGCCGGCGGCAAAGACGACAGCCGCGAGGGAGAACAGCCGGAGGGGCGGCGTCCACGTCGCACGGCTAGTTCCGGGGCTTAACCTTAGCGATGCCGAAATCGTCCGTGAGCCCACCCTCCAGGGCCGCCTGATCTGCCGGCGACAGCGGCTCTTCGACTACCTCGATGAGCGCATTCAATTCCTCTTCGCTCATCATTTCCTTGAGGATACCAGTCTACGCCGCCTTTTCCCTTGCGTTTCAACGGGCTTCTCCATCACAACCTCCCCCTACCAGTCACACCCCTCCAAACCCCTGATCCTGGGCCTCGCCCACCAGCCACGGGTCGTTGATCTCGGTGGTGGGGGGCTCGCCCTGGAGCACGCGCGCCACTTCCCTGGCGGCGTGGGTCTGGCAGTCCACGTAGGACTCGTTGGAATTGGCCGCGGTGTGGCAGGTGACGATGACGTTGGACAGTGTCAGGATCGGGTGGTCGGCGGGCATGGGCTCGGGGTCGGTGACGTCGAGGGCGGCGCCGGCGATCTGGTTGGTAGTGAGGGCCTCGTGAAGGGCATCGGTGTCCACCAGACCGCCCCGGGCGCAGTTGAGAAAATAGGCCGTGTTCTTCATGGCCGCGAACTGGTCCTTGCCGAACATCTTGCGGGTGGCCGGCACCAGCGGCGCGTGCAGGCTGATGACGTCGGAGCTGCGCACCAGCTCATCGAACGATACCAGATTGACGCCCATGGCTTCGGCGAGTTCCGGGGCCACATAGGGGTCCACCGCCTGGACGTTCATCTTCATGCCCAGGGCCCGGGGCGCCACCTGACGGCCGACGTTCCCCAGACCCACGATGCCCAGGGTCTGTCCCGCGATGCGCGATACCGGGCCGCGGTAGGCGTGGAGCTCGGCGGTGTGGCGGCGCCAGCGGCCCTCGCGCACGTACTGGTTCATGCGCACGAGCTTGCGGGAC
>JAPOQB010000199.1 GCA_026710965.1 Deltaproteobacteria bacterium
CCTCCTTGATGTTCAGCCGTGCGGCGTCCACCGGGATGTCGCGGCGGCGGCGGTAGATGGACTCGCAAAGGGAGTAGGCCATGTCCTTGCTCAGCCACTTGTGGGTGATCACCGGCCAGCCGCTGAAGTCCACGGTGCGGACGTCTTCCTTGAGCCCGGGGAACCGCCGCCGGGGAATCACCGCGCGCTTGAACCCCAGGGCCTCCATGCCCCGGATCACGTCCTCGTCGAGGTGGAGCACCTGGTAGCCGTTGTCCAGCGCGGCTTCCAGCCATTTCGTCGACAAGCCTTCATCGAAGACGGCGTCCACGCGCCTCGCCTTGATCGATTCGATGCGCTTGGGGGAGGAAGGATGGGCACACTCGTCGACCTCGCCGCCCCAGCGCGTGATCTTGCGGAACGTCAGCCCGTAGAGCGACATGATGGTGGAGATGGCGTAGTGGGTGGAGTTGTCGATGCCCGCGGTGCGGGTGGAGACCCTGAGGGGTATCCTGTTCTTGACGATGTCCCGGACCGAGCGGACTCCGAGTTCCGCCGACACCACAAAGGCGATGCGGTCCCACGACGGGAAGGAGGCCAGCGCGCGCAGGGGCAGCGCCTCCTTGTAGTAGCCCTTGCCGCGGTAGCACATGGTGGCGATGACCGAGGGGTTGACCTGGGATACGTCCACCCGGCGCTTTCCCACCTCGATGGGCGTCTTCATGCCGCCCAGGAGCTCGCCGTGGACGCCCAACCGGAGCGGGGGGAAGATGTTGTCTTCCTCGTCAGTGGAACGGATGGACACCTCCAGCGCCACGCCGAGGTCGAGCTTGCGGTCCGCGTAGACCCCGGCGGCCATCTCCAGTATCGTCTTGACCCGCTTCATCCGTGAATTCGGTTTTTGTTGCGCCATCCCGTCCCCCTTTCGAACGTTCCTGACCGTGTACCAAATACCACGGTGGGCCGCGACCCGGCGCTACGGGACCATCGGAGCGCCCTCCACGGGTTGTGTTCCTTGCAGTCCCGGGACCCCTCAAGTATGAATAGGGCCATGAGCGACACCGCACAACGCCTCAAGGACATCATCGACGACGACCGGCAGGACCTGGTGCAGTTGTGCCTGGAGTTGGGCGGAATGCCGAGCACTCACGCCCAGGAAAGGGCCTTGGGCGAAGCGGTGGTGGCATGGCTCAAGGACAACGGCATCGAGGCATTCCTTCAGTGGATCACCGACGACAGCGTCAACGCCGTGGGCGTGATCCGGGGTTCGGGCGGCGGCTCGAGCCTTATCCTCAACGCGCACATGGACACCGGCCCCGAGCTTCCCGCCGACGCCTCCGAGGCGGACGTACGGATGGAGGGGGCCTGGGTCGACGGCGAGCTGATGTTCGGCAAGGGCCTGATCAACGACAAGGCCCAGCTCTGCGCGTTCATGATCGCGGCCCGGGCGTTCAGGAAGGCGGGCATCGTGCTCCGCGGCGACCTCTATGTCACCGGCGTCGCCTTCGAGACCGGAGAGCCGTCGGTGGACGACACCCAGGGCGTGAACTTCCCGGGCGAGGGCTTCGGCGCCTGGTGGTTGGTCAACCGGGGCGTCACCGCCGACTACTGTCTCGTGGGGGAAACGTCCGGATTCGGCATCATCATGGGGGAATGCGGCGCGGTGTGGCTCAAGATCCGCTGCAAGGGACGCGAGCTGTACACGCCGCGGCTGGTCCGAGGCGAGTCCCTGCGCGAGCATCCCAACCCGTACATCAAGATGGCCCATGCGGTGACGGCGCTGGAACAGTGGGCCATCAACTACGAACGCGAGGAGCGCTTCGAGTTCCCCGGCGGCACCATGATTCCCAAGGCCCAGGTGGCCGCGGTCCGCGGCGGCCCCGGCTACTGCGACATCTACTACGACGTGCGCATCGTCCCCAAGACCGATCCCCAGGTCATCAAGCGAGAGATCGAGGCGGTGATGGCGACCCTGGACTTCGACTCCGAGGTGTCCGTCTACCAGTATTCCAGGGGACACGTGGCGCGGAACGCCGACATGCTCATCGATTCCATCGACCAGGCCCACCGCGACGTCATGGGCGCCGATCCCCCCCCGCCGCCGTCCGCCGAGATCAGCATGTGGCGGGACATGAACATCTTCAACGAGTTGGGGATCCCGGCCGTGTGCTATGGGCCGCCCCGCCAGAAAGAAAA
Organism: Deltaproteobacteria bacterium; assembly: GCA_026710965.1. Lineage (GTDB taxonomy): Bacteria > Desulfobacterota > Binatia > UBA9968 > JAJDTQ01 > JAJDTQ01. The sequence goes on from JAPOQB010000199.1 coordinate 2,176, forward strand.
CATCAGCCAGGCGCAAAACCGCGCCATGAAGATCGATGATCTCGTTGCCGCGACCAAGGTGTACGCGCTTGCCATCCTGTCGGTGTGCGAGGAGTCAAAGTAATTGGAGCGGGAGGTAACCTTGGGTAGCTCGAAGGCGGTGACACGCGGAGTCCGGATAGAAGTCAAGACCGAATACGACCCGAGCCGTTCGTTCCCCGAGCACAACCGGTGGTTCTATCTCTACACCGTGGAGATCAGCAACGACGGCTCGGAAACCGTGCAACTCGTCAGCCGCCACTGGATCATCACCGACGCCACCGGCCACGTGGAAGAAGTCAAGGGCCCGGGAGTGGTGGGCGAGAGCCCGGTGCTGGAAGAGGGAGAGTCCTTCGAGTACACCTCCGGGTGCCCCCTGACCACCCCCTACGGTTCCATGCACGGCACCTACCAGATGGTCACCGCCGACGGCGACCGCTTCGACGCCAAGATCGGCGAGTTCGTCCTCGGTCAGCCGCAGTCGCTGCACTAACTGCAAGTTCCCGTTGCGTCCATGGCGCTCACTCGCCCACAACATTACGTTCCTTGAGCGTTGGCAAGGCGCGTATTCCCTCGCCCGATTTCTCTTCCGCTAGCCGCAGTTCGTTTTCTACGGACCGATGGAGGGGCACCATGAATGGCGAGGCCTGATGTGTACCTGAACGGGCGGCGCGCAGTCACGGGTGACACCGCCCTTCGGTTGGCTTATTTCTTTGGCACGAGCGCGGTTTCAAGGGAGGGTGGCGGAGGCACAAAAAAAAGAAGGGGCGGAACGTAACCTCGCGGGGATCGCCGCGAGAATCCGTTCCGCCCCTTCTTGATGTTCGTTCCGGTTAGCTAACCGGTCTAGCTCTTCCGGTTCAGCGCCTCGAACACCTTCTCCGAGGTAATCGGCAGCGACGTGATGCGGACGCCACAGGCGTCGGC
>JAPOQB010000151.1 GCA_026710965.1 Deltaproteobacteria bacterium
CGAACTCATCCACGCCATGTACCCCGCAGCCTTCGACTACACCGTCGCCGAAACCGTCGATCACGCCATCGACCTTCTCCAACGTCATGGAGACGGGGCCAAGCTGCTGTCCGGCGGACAGAGCCTGGTGCCGCTCCTGAAGCTGCGGCTGGTCCAGCCGGCCCACGTCATCGACATCGGGCGCCTTCCCGGGTTTTCCGACGTGGTGGAAGACGAGGCGGCGGGTATCCTCTGCATCGGCGCCCTGGCCACCCACGCGCAGGTGGGTGTCTCCCCCGTGGTCCGCGACAAGCTGCCCCTGATGACCGAAGCCGCCGGGGTCATCGGCGATGCCCAGGTGAGGGGTTGGGGCACGCTTGGCGGGGCGCTGGCCGAGGCCGATCCGGCCGGGGACTGGGGTCCGGTGGTGCAGGCCCTGGAGGGGAGTGTGGAATGCACCGGACCAACCGGCACGCGAGTGGTGGACGCGGCGTCGTTCTTCGTCGACGCCTACACCACCGTGCTGGCGGACGACGAGCTGATCACCGGGGTCCAGGTGCCCTTGCCGCCGGCCGGCAGCACGGGAGCCTATCTCAAGATGGAGCGCCGGGCCGGGGACTTCGCGGTGGCCAGCGTCGCGGTCCAGCTCGAGCTCGACGGTGGCGGGTCCTGCCGGAGGGCGGGCGTGGCGCTGGGGGCGGCGGGCCTCACGCCCATCAAGGTGAGCGCGGCCGAGGAAACCCTTTGCGGGCAACCGGTCGCTCCGGATGTGATGGACGCCGCCGCCGGGCAGGTGATCGAAGCCGCCAACCCGCTGGCCGACGTGCGCGGGTCGAGCGACTACAAGCGCGCGGTCTGCGGGGCACTGTTCCGGAAGGCCGTGGATATCGCTCTGCGGCGCCATGGGGGAGAGAACGTGAGAGGCGGTCATGTCCGATAGCGTGAAGATCGGCATCACCATCAACGGCAAGCCTCACGCGGGCGAGGCGCCGCCGCGCATGCTGCTGGTGGACTACATCCGCGACGTGGTGGGCCTCAAGGGCACGCGTTACGGTTGCGACACCAGCAACTGCGGCTCCTGCACCATCGTCATGGACGGCAAGGGCGCCAAGTCCTGCACCTTTCTGGCGGCGCAGGCCCACGGGCGCGAGATCACGACCATCGAGGGCCTCGCCGACGGGAGCGAGCTGCATCCCCTGCAGGCCGCCTTCCAGGAGGCCCACGCGCTCCAGTGCGGTTTCTGCACCTCCGGCATGGTCATGTCCGCGCACGCGCTGCTGTCGCACAATACCGATCCCTCTCCCGACGAGATCCGGGAGGGAATCATCGGCAACCTGTGCCGCTGCACCGGCTACGTGTCCGTGATCGAGGCGGTGGCGTCGGCGGCCGGCAAGCTGAAGGTCAAGGGGGACGCGCCATGAGCGACGCACCGCGCAAGCCCCTGGTGGGCAGTCCGATCATGCGCAAGGAGGATCCGGACATCCTCCGGGGCCAGGCGCGCTACACTTTCGACATCGACCTGCCGGACATGCTCCACGTGGCGGTGTACCGGAGTCCGGCGGCCCACGCGCGGCTCCGGAAGGTGGACCTTTCCAAGGCGTTGGAGCTACCCGGCGTGGTGGCCGGCTTGACCGGCGAGCAGGTGCGGCAGCTCGGCTACGTCAACCCGCTGTCGCCGTTCCCGTTCCAGAGCCGGGACCCGTTCAAGCGCGGCAACCCCACCATCAAGTTCTTCGATCACTACTGCCTGGCGTATGACAAGGTGCGGTTCGTGGGCGAGCCCGTGGCCGCGGTGGTGGCCACGGACCGGTACATTGCCGAGGACGCGCTGGATCTCATCGAGGTGGAGCTCGACCCGCTGCCGCCGGTGGTGGATTCGGCGGCGGCCCTGGAGCCCGGGTCCGAACGACTCTACGAGGACTGGGACGACAACGTCATGCTGACGTTCCGGGTGTCCGGCGGCGACGTCGACGCCGCCTTCGGCGAGGCCGACGTCATCGTCAAGGAGGAGATCCACAGCGGCCGCTTCACCGGCACCCCCATCGAGACCCGGGCGGTGGTGGCCGACTACGACGCCAGCGTGAAGACGCTGAGCTTGTGGAGCACCACCCAGATCGGGCACGCCATCGGCACGCTGGTGGAGAATACCATCGCCCTCCCGGGCCTGAAGGTCCACGTGAATTTCCGGCGCATCGGCGGCGGTTACGGGCAGAAGTGGGCGTTCTATCCGGAAGAGATACTGGTGCCGCTGCTGTCCATTCTCATGAACCGTCCGATGAAATGGGTGGAGACCCGCCGCGAGCACATGACCGGCACCATCCACGCCCGCGAGCAGACCCATCACATCGAGGCGGCGGTGCGGCGGGACGGTACCATCCTGGGCGTGAAGGACAGGATCGTCGCCAACATCGGCGCGGCCTACCCCACCGGCGGGCTGGCCTCCATCGTCACTACCGGCATGTTCGTGCCCGGCGCCTACCGGATCGCGAACTACGAAGGACAGGTCCAGGGGGTGGTGACCAACAAGACGCCCTACGGCGCGCACCGGGGCTTCGGGAAGTCGGAAGCCTGCTTCGTCATCGAGCGGATGGTGGATTGCATCGCGGCGCGGCTGGAGCTGAATCCGGTGGAGGTGCGCAAGCGCAACTTCGTCCCCCCGGACGCCTTTCCGTACCGTTCCGTCACCGGACCGCGCTACGACAGCGGCCGTTACGCGGAGGCGCTGGACAAGGCGCTGGAGCACCTGGATTACGATCACTGGCGGAAGGTGCAGAAGGAGGCCACGGCCCAGGGGCGTTATCTCGGCATCGGCACCTGTCTGGTCATCGAGCCGTCGAGCTCCACCCGCATGGGCTCCTACAACGCCGGCTACTACAGCGTGCGCATGCGCATGGACCCCAACGGCAAGGTCTACGTGTTCCCCGGCGGCAGCGACGAGGGCCAGGGCCACGCCACCTCCATCTCGCAACTCGTGGGCGACGAGCTGCAGGTGTCCTTCGACGACGTCATGGTGGTGGAAGGAGACAGCCTGGCCTGTCCCTACGGTTCGGGCTCGTACTCCAGCCGCTTCTCGGTGGTGGGCACCACCGCGGTGACCATGGCCGCGCGGACGCTCAAGGAGAAGATCACCCAGATCGCGTCGGTCATGCTGCGGCATCCGCCCGGCGGGCTCGAGTTTGCCGACGGCAAGGTGTGGGTCGAGGGCCGCCCGGACCAGGTGGTGACACTCCCGGACATCGGCCGTATGGCCTACTTCTATCCGTTCCAGTTGCCCGAGGGCATGGATCCGGGGCTGGAGACGCTGTACCACTTCCGCGATCCCAACATCGAGTTCGAGGCGGACGAGCGCGGCCGCGTGGCCATGTTCAGCAGCTTCCCCTACGACGCCGAGGCGGCGGTGGTGGAGGTGGAGCGCGACACGGGTCTGCTCAAGATCCTCAAGTTCGTCTCGGTCCACGACTGCGGCAACATGCTCAACCCGCTCATCGTCAGGGGCCAGCACGTGGGCGCCCTGGCCCACGGCTTCGGCGGCGCACTTTACGAGGAATTGCCGTACACCGAGGACGGCCAGCCCATGGCCGCCAGCTTCAAGGACTATTTCCTGCCCACGGCCATGGAAATACCCGAGATGGTGCTGGACCACATCGAAACGCCCAACCCGTTCACGCCCGGCGGCTTCAAGGGCGCCGGCGAGACCGGCACCGTGGGGCCTCCGGCGGTGCTGGCCAACGCCGTGGAGGATGCGCTCAAGCCATTGGGCATCGCCATCCGCCG
>JAPOQB010000366.1 GCA_026710965.1 Deltaproteobacteria bacterium
CCCCCTTAGGTTGATTTGCCTGAAATAAACCGGGCATTTTTGCACATCCGCAGAACAAACGCCAACACCCTGCCGGGGTTATCCGAGGGCCGCTGTCTCCGGACGGCGGTTTGTGCTAATGGCTTCACGCAAAGCATCGTACGAGGGTACCCGGAGGTCATCATGCCAACACTGAACGTCGGCGACGCCGACATCTACTACGAGGTCCAGGGAGACGGGCCTCCTTTCGTATTCATCTCGGAAACGGCCTGCGACGGCGACGTCTGGAACCTGTTCCAGGTGCCCGAGTTCTCGCGGGACCACCGCACCATCATCACCGATTTCCGCGGCACCGGACGCTCCACCCGCACCCCCATGCGCTACACCACTCGCATGTTCGCCGACGACATCGCGGCGGTGATGGACCACCTCGACGCCACCCAGGCCATCGTCTGCGGGCACTCCATGGGTGGCCGGGTGGCGCAGTTGCTGGCGCTGGAGCACCCGGAGCGGGTGAAGAAGCTCATCCTCGCCTCGTCCGGGGCGGCCCACCCGGGCGCCCACGGGATTCCGCTGAGGATCGCCACGCAGATGGTGGAGATGGGCTACGAGAAATACGTGCGGGACCACACCATCGAGGTGGGCTGGACCGAGCAGTACCAGAAGGACCACCCGGAGGAGATCGAGAACTGCCTCAAGGTGCGCATGGCCAATCTGTCGTCGGTGGAGTGCTACTTCCGGCACGTCATCGCGCGCCAGGCGCACGACACCCGGCACCGCCTCAAGGACATCACCGTGCCGACGCTGGTGCTGGTAGGCGAGGACGACCACGCGGTGGTCAGCGACATGTCACACCGGAAGGGCGCGGAAATACTGACGGAGGGCATTCCGGACGCGAAGCTGGTGGTGCTGCCGGGCGAGCGGCACAGCTACTTCTTCTCCAACCCGGAGGCCTCGCACAAGGCGATTCGGGAGTTCATCGGAGACTGAGGCTCCGGCTATCGTCGTGCAGCCCTTCGACTTCGCTCCGCTGGCGCTCCGCTACGCTCAGGGCGAACGGTGGGGGGCCTGAGGGCTTCGACTACCTCTCCATTCGCCCTGTAACGGTGGGGGCCTGAGGGCTTCGACTACCCCTCCGTTTGCCCTGTAACGGTGGGGGCCTGAGGGCTTCGACTACCCTTCCGTTCGCCCTGAGCGTAGCGGAGCGAAGTCGAAGGGCTCAGGAAGAGTGGCGCGCCGCCAGGTCGTCCAACCGCCCTTCCAGCCACCGCGTACTGACCCTGCCGCTGATGTAGTCGGGCTCGTCCATGACCGCGGCCAGGAACGGGATGGTGGTGTCGATGCCGGCGGCGCCGAACTGGGTGAGGCACTGCTTCATGCGCGCCACGGCCTGCTCGCGGTCGTCGGCATGGACGATGAGCTTGGCCAGCAGCGAGTCGTAGAACGGCGGCACCCGATAGCCGGGGAAGCACTGGGTGTCCACCCGGATGCCCGGCCCCTGGGGCGGGCTCCACTCGGTCAGGACTCCGGGACACGGCCTGAATCCCTGCCAAGGCGCCTCCGCGGTGACGCGGCACTCGATGGCGTGCCCGTTGAAGCGCACGTCCTCCTGGGAGAACGACAGCCGTTCGCCGCCGGCCACGCGGATCTGCTCCCGCACGAGGTCCAGGCCGGTGATCATCTCGGTGACCGGATGCTCCACCTGGATGCGGGTGTTCATCTCGAGGAAGAAGAAGTCCTGGCGGTCCTCGTCGTAGATGAACTCCACGGTGCCGGCGTTCTCGTACTTGATCTCTTTGGCGACCCTGAGCCCGGCCTCGCGTATGCGCTCCCTGAGCTCCACCGGGATGCACGCCGCCGGCGCTTCCTCCACCACCTTCTGGTAGCGCCGCTGCAGCGAGCAGTCGCGCTCGCCCACGTGCACCACGTTGCCGAAGCGGTCGCCGATGACCTGC
>JAPOQB010000575.1 GCA_026710965.1 Deltaproteobacteria bacterium
CATCCACGGGCTCAACCGGTCGGGTCTGTTCGCACTCTGCAACAGCGAGAAGCTGGGCATCACCCTGAACCTGAAGAAGGGGCCGGAGGCCCTCGCACTGGCCAGGCGCATCGTGAGTTGGGCGGATGTTCTGGTGGAAAATTTCAGCCCCGGCACCATCGGCCGGCTGGGCCTGGGATACGAGGCGTTGAAGGAGGTCAACCCGCGGCTCATCATGTTGAGCAGCTCGAACCTCGGACAGACCGGCCCCCACGCGCACCATCCCGGCTTCGGCTCCCAGCTTTCGTCCCTGGCGGGCTTCACCAATCTCACCGGATACCGGGACGGGTCGCCCCAGATCCTTTACGGCCCATACATCGACTACATCGCCGTCGGCTACGGTGTGGTGGCGGTGCTGGCGGCGCTGGAGTACCGGGATGCCACCGGCCGCGGCCAGCACATCGACCTGGCCCAGTACGAGACCGGGCTCCAGTACCTCGGGCCGCTGCTGTTGGACTACACGGTCAACGGCAACGTCGCCATGCGCGACGGCAACCGGCATCCGGAGGCGTCGCCCCACGGCGCGTTTCCCTGCGCCGGAGACGACAACTGGTGCGCCCTCAGCGTGGCGTCGGACGAGCAGTGGCGGGCGCTCTGCCAGGCCATGGACCGGCCCGAGTGGGGCGGCCGGGACGAGTACGCCACCGCCGAGCGGCGGCGGAGCCGCGCCGACGAGCTGGAAGCGCGCATCGGCGAGTGGACCCGTCAGTTCGAGGCCCGCGCGCTGGTGGAGAAGCTCCAGGCCGCGGGCGTGCCGGCGGGCGTGGTCAACGGCATGGAGCATGTCTACGACGACCCGCAGCTCGTGCACCGGGACCAGTGGAACCGCATGGACCATCCGGAGATCGGCACCATGTCGTACCAGCGCGCGCCCTACACCCTGTCCGAAAGCGACGGCGGCCCGGACCGCAGGGACCCGCTGCTGGGCGAACACAACGAGTACTTCTACCGCGACTTGCTGGGCCTTGGGGACGAGGAGTTCGAGACGCTCACGCGGGAGGGAGTCATCGACTAGCAGAGGAGGGGCGGGGAGGAGTCTGGTGTTTGCGCTGAGCGAAACCGTCTTCGGAATCATCGCGGAACACGCAAGGGAGACGTACCCGGAGGAGTGCTGCGGGGTCATTCTCGGCGGTGACGGCGGCGACGAGGTCCATCGGCTCGTCAATATCCAGAACACCCTTCACGCCACCGACCCCGAAACCTTCCCCAGGGACGCCCGGACCGCCTACAACCTGGACCCCAAGGAGCTTGACGCCATTCTGAAACAGGCGGAGCGCCGGGGCGTCGCCTTCAAGGCACTTTATCACTCCCACCCGGACCACGACGCCTATTTTTCCGACGAGGACAAGGCCTGCGCCACGCCTTTCGGCGAGCCCACCTATCCGGACACGGCCCAAGTCGTGGTTTCGGTGATGGGCGGCAGCGTCGGCCGGGTCGCGGTCTATGCCTGGAATCCGGATGCGGGGGACTTCGTCGAGACCACCCTGAAAAGAGTCCCGGGCCGTTGACGCCGCGGCACGACAACCTGGAGGTTCGCGGTCTCCGCATACACTGGGTCGAGTGGGGCGAGCGGGGATCGGAGCCGGTGATTCTGGTCCACGGCTTCCGTGACCATTGCCGGACCTGGGACTTCTTCGTGGCCGAGTTGCTGCGAATCGAGCCGGACCTGTGGGTGGTGGCGCCGGACTGCCGCGGTCACGGCGACAGCGGCTGGGTCGGCGCGGGCGGCTACTATCATTTCTTCGACTACCTGCTGGACCTCGACCATCTCATTCAACATCTGGGCGCGCGTACGGTCCGCCTGGTAGGCCACTCCATGGGCGGTACCATCACCTGCCTCTACGCCGGGACCTATCCCGCACGGGTATCGAAGCTCGCCCTGGTGGAAGGGTTGGGGCCGGAGCGCATGGCGTTTGCCGATGCGCCCCGTCGCGCGGCGCGATGGCTGGAGCAGATCCCGGCGGTGGAGGAGGGGTCTGGTTACCCAAGCCTGGAAGCGTCCGCGGACCGTTTGCGCCGCAGCCATCCCAGGTTGACCGAGGAGCGGGTCCGCCACCTTGCGCATCACGGTACGCGCCGGACGGAGGCGGGCAACTGGCAATGGAAGTTCGATCCGCTTCACCGGACCACCTCGCCGCAACCCTTCTACCTGGAGCAGTTCCTCGAGTTTCTGCGCCGGGTCACTTGCCCGAGCCTGGTGGTCCAGGGCGCCGAGAGCGACCACCGTGCACGTGGCGACATCGAAGCGCGATACGGGCTGCTGTCCCGCGCGACCCTGGTGACGCTGCCCGAAGCCGGTCACATGGTCCACCAGGACAACCCTTTGGCCCTGGCCCGGACCTTGGCGTCGTTTCTCGCGTGACTGGGCAAGTTCCGGCCGCCCAATCACGCCGTTCCAGATTTGAAATACCCAACCGATGCTGCTACCGTGCGAGCCAGGGAGAGCAATCGTGCGGAACGACGTGAGACTATTCCTGAAGGCCGGAGACGAGGTCAAGCACAACCGGAATCTCCAGTGGGGAGTGGGCGTGGTGGAGGAAATCATGACCTCCAACGTCCCAGGCGGCACCTGTCTCGCCCGCATCCGCTTCCAGGACGGGCGGCTCCGCGTCTTCCACAACGACCTCGACAACGAAGGCTGCTGCTACTACTTCGGCATCCGCCACTACGACGATCCCAGCCACAAGAGCGTTCGCCGCCAGCTCCTGGCCGCTCTCGATTTCGAGGATTGCTGACAGAAAACCGAGACTTTTGCCGCAGTCCGCCGGTCAGATGATGGCACGGCGCCCCCAACGGCGAAAAGATCACACCGGAGACGTCCGTCCGGACGCGACCATGACTGGCGCGCTCGGTCCAGCCAGAGTGAACGTCCAATCATAACTCAACTTTACATACAGACGGCCAATTGTAAGGTCTAACTTCGGTTGGTTCGATGGCGAATCGGCGGAAACGCCCAGGTGGAGGAGGGCGGCCTTGGCAAACCGTCCACGGTTCTTGCCAAGGTCCGCCCGTTGAGCGATACGGCTAGCCCGACAGGTTGGCCTTGTAGAAATCCACCGTCCGTTGCCACGCGTCGGCTGCGGCTTCCGGATGCCAGCGGTCGGCATTGGTGTTGTTGTTGAAGGCGTGCTTGGCGCCGCCGCCGTAGATCTTGAGGTCGATGCTCTTGCCCGCCTTGGCCAACGCTTCCTTCAGGGGCTCGATGCCGGGCATGATGTTGGGGTCGTCCTCGGCGTAGTTGCCCATGAGCGGGCAGGCGATGTTGGCCACCTGGTCCAGCGGGTCGGGGTTGCGGCCGTAGTACACCACCGCGGCGTTAAGCTGGTTGCACTTGGTGGCGAAGTTGAGCGACTGGCCGCCGCCCCAGCAGTAGCCCACGACGCCCACCTTGCCGTTGGCGAAGCCCTGGCTCTTGAGGTACTCCACCGCGCTGTTCAGGTCTTCCACGCAGCCGGCCGGGTCGAGGCTCCGGATGGCGGCGATGGCGTCTTGCGACGTCTGGTACTGCGCGGTGCCGCCGGTGCGTTGGAGCATGTCCGGAGCCAGCGCGGCGAAGCCCTCCTTGGCAAAGTGGCGCGCCACGTCCTTGATGTGGTCCACCAGGCCGACGTTCTCGTGAATGACGACGATGGAGCCCAGGCTGGCGCCGCCCTTGGGCCGCGACAGGTAGCCGGTACAGCTTCCGTATTCCACCATTCCCGATTCGAGCCCGGGATCATTCTCATCGACGAGATAGGGTATGGTATCCGCCATATACGGTTTTCCTCCTTTCGCGTGAGGTTGTTTCCCTATCGACGAACAGCCTCCCGAAGGTGACCGTGTTCCACCGGCCAGCCAAAGGGAAAGGGTGTCCTGGCAGGGACCCGTTCATACGGGCCCCTCATTTCACTGTGTGCCTCCGAAACCGGCCAACAGGTTGACGCTGGCCGTTTCGTCGCGGAGCACGCCAGCCATCTCTTCGTGTCCCGGGCCGAAAAATCCGCCGGTGACGTGCCTGTCCGAGTCTGAGAAAGAGTTGCCCGTGACGGTGATGCCATACTGCAGCGTTCCGGTACGGAATCCGCCGGATGCGCCGTTCGCTACCACCGTGAGATCTTCGAATCGGGCGCTCCCTTCGAGACTTGACAAATCCACGCTAAGCTCGGCATCGCCGAAGACCGGGGGCAGCCCCGGGCTGCCGAGATCCACCCCGATCAACGACCCTGACCAGGTCACGGTTTCTTGCGGCGTGGATGACGTGCCGTCGCTCAGGTTCGTGGCAGGGGCGACGCCGAACGCGTCGGCGCCTGCACGCAGGCGGTCTTGCTCAACGAGATGCTCCACGCGTCCGCTGATCCGTGTGTCATAACTGATTGTACGTTCGACGCCCGCACCCCAGGCACTGTAACGACCCCACGCGCCGAACCCGTAAACCTCCGGTTCATCCACGATGCCGGCCTCCAGAACATCGTACCCGATATCGGCCAGAAACCCGAAGTCCAACTCGGTCGGAGCGTATATGTCGTTTTGATGGCGACAGTACGCCATGACGGACGTGCAAGGTCCCAAATGTCCGCGATCCTCCGTAGCGCCCGGGGTATTCGGCGGGACCGGATTGCGATTGCTGTCGAGCCATTGAAACGGCACGGGCCCGCCGTGCGCGGCCACGGCGTTCGGCCCGTTGAAGGTGCTTGCCTGTTCGTCAACCAGGTCTTGGAAATACTGAGTGTCCCAGAGACCCAAGCCGATTCCGAGCACGTGACCGATCTCGTGCGCCATGATGGAAGTCAGGCCGAGGTCACCACGGCTCGGCACCCGGGTAAAGCGATGTTCCCCGATCCTCACGAAACCGGCATACGCTTGATAGTCATTCCTGTCACGCGCACTCCGGCTGCGGTGAGACCACCCTCCCTGGCTTCTCAGCGTGCCGTCGTGCTGCTGGACGAAGATAAGCACGTCGTCCGTTGTGAAGTCGTCGGTCATCACCATTTCCTCGGCCGTAACGCCATCCTGCGTCGAACTGCTGGCGATTCGCCGAGCTGTCACCGTATTCGTGCCATAGTCATCGTTCAGACGCCAAGACCACGATTTTCCCGCCCGCTCCATCCGCGCCCGGTCCTCCGCATCGAATTCGGGCGCGAACCTGTAGTCGAAGTCGATATCAAGTGTACCCGCCGGGCCGGCCTTCCACTGACCGTATGTGATGCCGTCCCGTGCGCCAATTACTGAGAATCCGGAAGAGTCTATGTCTACGTTGCGAAGCAATGTTTGAGAGGTACCACGGCTATTGTCCGGTGACTGTAGAAGCGATCGCAAGTTATCGACACGAGCGACGCGTTCATTCTGATCAAGCGGCGATGTCTGTACCACGTCGTCCAACGCCGCCGAATCATTCCAATTGTCAAGCAAGTCTTCGGCATCATCGTTGTCGAGCCACCGGGTTGTCTGGCCCAGCGCCGAAATGGTGTCCGATGGCGTCGGGGGATCCGGTTGGTTGGGTGCGCCGCCGCCGCCACCACCGCAGCCCGCAATGGCGACGAGCGTCGACAAGATGAGTGCACAAACTGTGAACGTCCGGTGTTGTTCGGTGAGGGAACGCATATCTTGCATCATCGCTCCTTTCTCCGATCAATGCACCTGTTTCTTGCTTCCTACGCCGCCGCCAACCCCGCCCCGCGCCTTCTCCGTTGCACCAGGTACAGCCCGGCGAACAGCACCCAGGTGCCGAACTGGACGGTCATGCGCAGGGAGTCGGTGTCGCCCACCAGCAGGTCGGGCCGGAAGGCGGCGATGCAGATCACCGCAAGCAGGGCTCGTTCGGGCCAGCCGCAACGGTCGGCGAAGAACCCCTGCATGGTCGCGGCAAAGGCCATCATGGCCACGAGACCGTTGACGATGACCCAGATGACGCTGAACATGCTTGTCAGCCAGATGATCTGGCCGTCGGCGCCGACGCCGGAGATCAGCAGGAGCTCCAGGTTGAAGATGAACACGAACGGCAGAACCGCGGTACGCAGGTCGTAGGTGAACCCCTGGATGCCGGTCTTGATGGGTTCCGAGCCGGCGATGGCGGACGCGGCGAAGGCCGCGAGACCCACCGGCGGCGTGTCGTCGGCGAGAATACCGAAGTAGAAGACGAACAGATGGGCCGCCAGCACCGGGATCACCAGGCCCGCCTGCCCGCCCAGGGTGACGATTACGGGCGCCGTCAATGTGGCCATGACGATGTAGTTGGCGGTGGTGGGGAGCCCCATGCCCAGGACCAGGCTCGTGACCGCGGTCAAGATCAGCATGAGCACCACGTTGCCCAGGGAGATGATCTCGATGGCCTCGATGAACCGGCTGCTGAGGCCGGTGAGGGTGACGGTGCCGACGATGATGCCCGCGGCCGCGGTGGCCACGGCGATGGGCGCCATGTTCCTGGCGCCGGATACGCACCCCTGCAGGATCTCGCGGACGCTCAAGGCCACGCCCTGCAACACGGCCTGGCCAAGTGAGCCGGATTCCGTGCTGCCGGGTTCCGGGCGAAGGACCGCCGCGCAACTCTGCACCACCCTCTGGATGACCATGATGGCCAGGGTCAGCATGATGGCGTTGAACGCCGCGGAGACCGCGGAGAACCTGAGGATGACCAGCGTGTAGATCAGCGCCAGAATGGGAACGAGGAAGTGAATACCCTTGAGGAACGTGGGCCAGAACCGCGGCAGATCTTCCTCCGGCAGGGCCGCCAGATCCAGCTTGAGCGCTTCCAGGTGGACCACGTAAAGCAGCGCGATATACGACAGCACCGCTGGAATCGCCGCCGCGGTGACGATGTCGATGTACGGCAGCCCCAGGAACTCGGCCATGATGAAGGCCGCGGCCCCCATGACCGGGGGCAGGAGCTGCCCGTTGGTGCTCGCGGCGACCTCGACCGCACCCGCCTTGTAGTCCGGCAGACCCACCCGCTTCATGAGCGGAATGGTGAACGTGCCGGTGGTGGCCACGTTGGCGATGGACGATCCCGACACCATCCCGGTGAGGCCCGACGCCAGCACCGCGGCCTTGGCCGGTCCGCCGCGGAAGCGGCCGAGCATGGCGAAAGCCACCTGGACGAAGTATTCCGCCGCCCCCGCCTTGTCCAGCAGTGCGCCGAACAGGACGAACAGGAAGACGAAGTCGGTGGAAACCCCCAGCGGCACCCCCCAGATGCCGCTGTCCGAGAGGTACATGTGGTCCACGACGAAGTCGAGGGGGATGCCGGGGTGTGCCAGAAACCTCGGCATCATGGGGCCGACGAAGCAGTAGAGCAGAAAGATCGAGGCCAGCGCGGGCAGTGCCAGTCCCAGGGAGCGCCGAGCCGACTCCAGCAGCAACAGGATGAACGCGGCTCCGATATAGACGTCCCGGGTCAGCGGCAGTCCGGAGCGCTCGATGATGCCCACGTAGTCCCAGGCCAGGTAGCCGGTGCCGCAGGCGGCCAGTGCCGCGATGATGAAGTCGTACCAGGGAATCTTGACCGGATCGCGCTTGCGGTGTCCCGGAAACCACTGCTGCATCAGGCCCTGGACCCGCTCCAGCGTGGCCGCCCGCCGGATGGCCGGGAAGGCCAGATAGACCAGCAATACGGCGAAGGTCAGGTGAATGCTGCGGGCGATGATGGAGTTGATGGGACGGTAGGCGATGTAGAGTTGGAACAGGGACCAGCAAAGCGCCAGCAGCCAGAGAAATCCTCCGACGGTGCCGCCGGGGGCGCGGGTCTTGCCTTCACCCTCGCCCAGCTCGGCCAATGCTTCGAGATCGACGGCTTCGCCGGCAGTCTGGTCAGGATCGGTCGAGTTCAAGAGGGCGCCTGACTGGTGGCCTGCACCATCGTGGTTCCGTTACCGTGTAGTGAACGGGCTCGGGGCCGGCCGTTGCCGCGCCAGCCCCGAGCCGTGTGTCATGTCCCCCAAGGGCGTGGCCGGTTACAGCCAGCCTTTTTCCTTGTAGTACTTTACCGCTCCCGGATGCATCGGAGCCGAGAGGCCCTTCAGCATATCCTTCGGGTTCAGGATCTTGAACGCGGGGTGCAGGCCCCGGAGCGTGTCGAGGTTCTCGAAGATGGTCTTGACCACCTCGTAGACCTGGTCGGCCGGTTCCGTGTCGCCGGTGACGAAGGTCGCCTTGACCGCGTAGGTCGGAACGTCCTTGTCGACGCCCTTGTAGATGCCGCCCGGGATCGCCGTCATGACGTAGTAGGAGTTGTCCTTCACCAGCTTCTGGATCGGCGCCGTGTTCAACGGAACCATCCGGATGTCCGTGCTGTTGGCGATCTCGAGGCCGCCGCCCCAGGGGTTGCCGACGGTGTAGAAGAACGCGTCGATCTTCTTGTCCACCAGCGCCCGGTTGGCCTCGTGCTGCTGCAGCCCCTCAGCCTTGATGTCCTTGTCCTTGTCGATGCCCGACAGGCGCAGCACGTCCAGCGCGTTGCCCCGCTGTCCCGATCCGGGGTTGCCGATGTTGACGCGCTTGCCCTTGAGGTCCGCGATGGACTTGATGCCCGTGTCCGCGCGGGTGACGATCATGACCGTCTCGGGATGGGCGCTGAAGACCGTGCGCAGGTTCTTCTGGGGTTTGCCCTTCCAGTTGGCCGTGCCGTTGGTGGCTTGCCACACGCGGTCGGACTGGGCCACGCCGTAGTTCAGCAGTCCCCGCTTGATGGCGTTGATGTTGAACACCGATCCGAGGGCCGGCCGGCCGATACAGTTGTATCCCTTGGATCCAATCTTGTCGTTGATGATCTTGCAGACGTTGAGGGCGACCTGGTAGTAGACGCCCGTCGTGGAGCCGCCGCCGACCACGAGGAAGTTCTGTGCGGCCGCATCCTTGGCCGCCATGGTCATGGTGCCGCACAGCGCCAGACCGATCATAAACGTGAGTAAGCGTTTCATGGTATCCTCCTTCAGTTTACGTTTCCGGTCGTTAGACCATTCGTGAGCCAATAGCCGTGTCCATGCCACAACGGTTCCGGCAATGCAACAGGAACCCTTTTAGAATGGGCGTTTCGCGAATCAGCGGCGTCTCGGAACCGACCGCGGAAGGCGCGCCGCGACCCTTGAATCCGGCGCCCCGCGGCGATCCCGCCGCGGCTGTCCGTGGATGCGTTGGTGGATATTTTCGGCAGCCTGCGATAGGAATCTATGGAAGCCCCGAGCAATCAAGTCACCAGCCTATAGCTGTTTCACCGTAGCGACGCCCAGGGATCGACAGCACTCAGGGGAAGGAAGACGGAGTGGCGGAAGTCACCGGCATGCTCGACATCGCCCAACTGAAGGAAACCGTGGCCGCGGGCCAGGTGGACACCGTCGTGGTGGCTTTTACCGACCTCTACGGCCGTTTCATGGGAAAGCGCCTGGATGCGGGTTTCTTCCTGGACAGCGCGCTGTCCGAGGGCACCCACGCGTGCGACTATCTCCTGACCGCGGACATGGAGATGGAGCCGGTGCAGGGATACCGGTTGGCCAACTGGAAGCGCGGCTACGGCGACTTCCATCTGGTGCCCGACCTGGGCACGCTGCGGCGCCTGAGCTGGCAGGAGAAGACCGCGCTGGTCCTTTGCGACGTCAAGGAGAGCGTCTCCCACGAGCTCGTGGCGGAAGCGCCCCGATCGGTGCTCCGGGGGCAACTGCAACGGGCCCGCGCCCTGGGGTTCGAGACCATGGCCGCATCCGAGTTGGAGTACTATCTGTTCGAGGACTCGTACCGGCAGGCGGCGGAAAAGCATTACCACGACCTCTCTCCCGCCGGCGGGTATATCGAGGACTACCACGTGCTCCAGGGCTTCCGGGAGGAAGGCTTCCACGGCGCCGCGCGGCGCCACCTGCGGGACTCGGGAGTGCCGGTGGAGGGTTCCAAGGGGGAGTGGGGGCCGGGCCAGCACGAGCTCAACGTGCGCTACAGTGACGTCCTGACCATGGCCGACCGCCACTGTGTCTACAAGGAGTGCCTCAAGGAGGTGGCGGAGCAGATGGGCCTGAGCGTCACCTTCATGGCCAAGTACGCCTCGGAGCTGGCGGGGTCGAGTTGCCACGTCCACCTGAGCCTGTGGCGCGACGGCGAGAATGCCTTTGCCGGGACCGGCGCGCCGGGTTCCTTTTCGGACGTGTTCCGCTGGTTCCTCGGGGGCTGGCTGACCCACATGGCCGAGACCATGGTGTTCTACGCGCCCACCGTCAACGCGTACAAGCGCTACCGGGCGGAGTCCTGGGCGCCCACCGGCATCGCCTGGGGCCACGACAACCGCACCGCCGGTTTCCGGATAGTGGGGCAGGGGAGCGACGCCCGCATCGAATGCCGCGTGCCGGGCGCGGACTGCAACCCCTACCTGGCCTACGCCGCGGCCCTGGCCGCGGGCATGGACGGCGTCCGGCGACGGATCGAGCCGCCGCCCGCGTTCGACGGCAACCTGTACGCCGCCGCCGACCTGTTGCAGGTGCCGGGGGCCCTGGCCGATGCGGTCAACCTGTTCGAGGCCAGCGAGTTCTGCCGCGAGAGCTTCGGCGCGGACGTGGTGGAGCACTACGCCCATTTCTTTCGCACCGAAGTGCGGAAGTACCGCGAGGCGGTGACCGACTGGGAAAGGAAACGCTATTTCGAAAGGATCTGACAATGGCGCGCCGTTCATCGGCGTCACCACCTACGGCCGCGGGCCGCACAACCGGTTCATCCTTCCCGCGGAATACGTGGACGCCGTGCGCAGAGCGGGCGGAATACCGCTGCTGCTTCCCCCCGGAGAAGAGCGTCTGGATGCCATCCTGCCGCTCCTGAGGGCGGTGGTGTTCACCGGGGGCGGCGACATCGATCCCGACCTCTACGGCGGGCATCACCACGAAACCATCTACATGGTCGAGCCGGAACGGGACCGGACCGAGGTGGCGTGGGCGAACCGCCTGTTCGATCTCGATGTCCCCACCCTGGCCATCTGCCGCGGCGCGCAGCTCCTGAACGTGTCCAGAGGGGGGACCCTCATCGAGCACCTGCCGGACGTCATGGGCGAGACGGTGATCCATCGGGCGCCGCCGCGCGAGCCCATCGCGCACCCGGTGCGCGTGTCGCCGGGGTCGCGGTTGGCCGGCGTGCTCGGCGCCACGGACTTCTCGTGCATGTCCTGGCACCATCAGGGCATCCGCCGGGTGGCGCCGGGTTTCGAGGTCGTCGCCCATGCGCCGGACGGCACGGTGGAGGCCATCGAGATGCCGTCGCATCCGTGGCTGTTCGCGGTGCAGTGGCATCCCGAGTTGACCGCGGCGGAGGACCCCATACAACAGCGTCTGTTCGATGCGCTGGTGGAGGCCGCGGGCGCGGGTTGAGCGCCGCCGGCCGGTCCCGCATCGGCGGCGTCGGGCCCGGTCGCCGTCCTTGTCGTTCCGGATAACGATCATGCGTCTGAAGAACAAGGTGGCACTCATTACCGGCGGCGCCGGCGGCATCGGCCGGGAAACGGCGCTGCTGTTCGCGCGCGAGGGCGCCCGGGTGGTCATCGCCGACGTGGATGACCGGGGCGGCAAGCGCCTGGCCGGGCGCATCAACCGTGGCGGCGGCGAGGCGGTGTACCGCCGCGCGGACGTGTCCCGGGACGGCGACTGCGCCGGCATGGTGGCGGCGGCGGAAGCGGCCTTCGGCGCGCTCCACGTCCTGTTCAACAACGCCGGCATCATGCTGGCGCAGGACGCCGATGCGGTGGAGACGTCGGAGGCGGTCTGGGACGCCACCCTGGCGGTGAATCTCAAGGGAGTGTTTCTGGGCTGCAAACACGGCATCCCGGCCCTGCGCCGGGCCGGCGGCGGTTCCGTCATCAACACGGCCTCGTTCGTGGCGCTCATGGGCGCGGCCACGCCCCAGCTCGCCTACACCGCCAGCAAGGGCGGGGTGGTGGCGCTGACCCGGGAGCTGGCGGTGATCCATGCCCGGGAGAACATCCGGGTCAACGCGTTGTGCCCGGGGCCGCTGCGCACGGAATTGCTCATGAAGGTGCTGAACACCGAGCGGAAGCAACAGCGGAGGCTGGTGCACATTCCCATGGGACGTTTCGGCGAGGCCCGGGAGATCGCCCGGGCGGCGCTTTATCTGGCCAGTGACGATGCATCTTTCGTCACCGGCACCGAGTTCGTGGTGGACGGCGGCATCACCGCGGCGTACGTCACGCCGCAGCCGGCGCGGCCGCGGAAGGGGAAGAGGTGAGGAAGAAAATGTCGGCGCAGCCGCTGAAAAGGCTCCTGGCGGACCGGATTCTGTTGTTTGACGGAGCCATGGGAACGCGTATCCAGGCTCTCCGTCTCGACGAGGCGGACTTTCGCGGGTCCCGCTTCGCCGAGCACCCGAAGCCGCTGAAGGGGTGCAACGACATCCTGTGCCTGACCCAGCCCCAGGCCATCGAGAAGATCCACGAGGAGTACCTGGAGGCCGGCGCCGACGTGGTCGAGACCAACACCTTCAACGCCAACGCCATCTCGATGCTCGACTACGGCCTCGAGGACCTGGCTTACGAGATCAACCGGTCCGCCGCCGTGGCGGCGCGGACGGCCGTGGACGGATTCAACGCCGGGGACGGCGGCTCGCGGCTGGTGGCGGGTTCCATGGGGCCCACCAACCGCACGGCTTCCATGTCGCCGGACGTCAACGACCCCGGATTCCGGGCGGTCACCTTCGATCAACTGGCGGCGGCGTACTACGACCAGGCCCGGGGCCTCGTGGACGGCGGCGTCGACCTC